>JASHQO010000384.1 GCA_030039105.1 Xanthobacteraceae bacterium | reverse complement strand
CTCAGCGGTTATTACAATGGCAAGCGGGGCAATACCTTGATCGATGTCAGCGCGCTGCAAAGGAACGCCGACAAGGTCGAGGATTACTGCCGGATGCATCTCGACATGACGGTGATGGATGCGGTCGAGAGCGCATTGGGCGTAAGCAAATGACCCACAGGCACCGCCGCATTGAGGTTAATTGCGCATGGCGGCGGCGATCGTTGTATCGGTTGGGACAAGGCCCGTGCGAACGGGGGCGGCATCATGGCCGATGCCGAAAGGGCTGCAAATTGAGCGGCTTGTGATAATGTCCCCTGTCATATCCGAGGCGACGGGGGATGAAATTTTTAATCGTCGATGATCACTCCTTGATCCGCGACGCGTTGCAGGGCGTTCTCAAGAAGCTCAAGCGCGGCGCCAGCGTGCTGGAAGCGGCCGATTGCCGGCAGGCGATGGCGGCCATCGAAAGCAATGCCGACATCGATCTGATTCTGCTCGATTTGTCGCTGCCGGACCGCGACGGTTTCTCGATGCTCGCCGAACTGCGCGAGCGCTACCCCGCGATCGCGGTCGTTGTGCTGTCGGGACTGCAGGATCGCGCCACGGTCATGAAAGTGATGGAGATGGGAGCCGTCGGCTTCATCCCCAAGGGAGCGCCGCGCGAGGTGATGCTGACGGCTTTCCAACTGATATTTGCCGGCAGCATCTATGTGCCGCCGGAGATCCTGCCGCACGGTGGGGCGACGCAAGCCACGCCGGTGCCGCAGCGCGAAGGTCGCTCCCTGATCACGCCGGCCGAGACCGGCCTCTCGGAGCGGCAGCTCGACGTTCTCGCGCTCATCATGCAGGGCAAGAGCAACAAGGTGATCTGCCGGACGCTCAATCTCGCCGAGCCCACGGTCAAAAATCACGTCACCGCCATCTTGCGGGCTCTCAAAGTGTCGAACCGCACCGCCGCCGTGATCGCCGTCAATGAGCTTGGCTGGAAGCTGCCGGCCCCGCCCAAAACATGATGACGTCGCGCGGTGCAGCGCAACGACGGTTACTTGGCGGCTTCCATGGTGGACGCTGACGGAGCCGCCGCCGGCCGCCTGACCGCCTGATTGAACATCGCGCGCAGCGCCATCGGATCGACCGGCTTGTGCAGTAGGTGGAAGCCTTTCTTTTTTGCCTCACGCAGCAGCGCCGGATCGGTGTCGCCGCTGATGAGAAAAGCGGGAAGCGGCGCCGCCAACTCCCGGCGCAGCCATTCGATGGTTTCAATACCGGTGCGGCCGTTGGCCAGCGAATAGTCGGAAATGATCACATCGGGCAAGCGGCCCAGCTCAGTTATCGCCTGCAGCGCCTTGCTGTCGCTATCCGCAGCGACCACCTGGCAACCCCAGCGGCGGAACACGCCGCCCATGCTTTCAAGGACCAGGGGATCGTCATCGATTACGACCGCAAGCTTGCCGTTTGGAAAATCCGGCTGACCGCGCGTGACAACCGATACTTCGATCGCGCGCTTGTCAGCCGGCGCGATTGGTACCCAGACCGCAAACCTCGATCCTTTACCGACCGTCGACCGGACTTCGGTGGGATGTGCGAGCAGGCGACACAGCCGGTCAACGATTGCAAGTCCAAGACCGAGGCCGCGGTGCTCCCGATCAGGCTCGCCAAGTCGGTAGAATTCGCCGAATATCTTGTCGTGCTGATCGGCCGCGATGCCGATGCCAGTATCCCAGACCTCGAGGCGGAGTTGACCATCGCGCTTGCGACAGCCCACAAGCACGCCACCGCGGCGCGTGTAGCGCAATGCGTTGGAGATCAGATTGAAGACGATCTGCTCGAGCAAGATGAAGTCGCTCCGAACCCAGGCGTCACTCGGCACGACACGGAACGACAGCGCCTTTTCGCGCGCGGCCCCCGCGAACGTCGTTTCGGCATGAGTCAACAACTGCGCCACCGGGAAAGCGGTCACATTGACCGGCGTTGCACCGGCATCGAGCTTGGAGATGTCCAGCAGCGCACTGAAAAGCTCGTTCATCGCGGTCAGCGCCGCTTCGATGCGCTGAATGATCTGCTTACGCTCGCTGGCCCGCATTCTGCCGTGAAGCTGCGCTACGAAAAGTCCCAAGGCGTGCAGCGGCTGCCGTAAATCATGGCTGGCAGCAGCCACGAACCGCGATTTGGCCTGATTGGCAACTTCGAGTTGGCGCGTGCGCTCTTCGACTTTTCCTTCCAAGCTGGCGTAAGATTCTTCAAGTCGGGCGGCCATCGCGTTGAATTGTTCGCCGAGCGCTTCGAGCTCATCCCCGGTGTTGATCGATATGCATTGACCAAGATCGCCGCCGCCAATGCGCACGGCGCCATCGCGCAACGCACGAATTGGGACGACCATACGGCGTGCCAGCAATAGTCCGGCGAAGATAGCCAAAACCAGCGCTACCAGAATCACGACACCCGATCGCAGCACCGAACTGTACAATGGCGCATAGGCCTCGTCGGCAGGCAACTCGGCAAAGACGAGCCATCCTGGCGGTGTCACTTCGGCATAGGCGCTCAGGACGCTGCGCCCAGTGATGTCGACGCCCTGCATTTCGACGCCTTCGAACGATTGACCGGGCTGATCAGTGAGCTTTCCCGAGCGGGCGGCCTGTAACCGCGAAAGGTCAAAGCGGGCCTTTTGCACCTGCTTGAGGCCGGACATATCGGTCTTCCGGAGCACTTGACTGATATCCGGAGAGGCTATGAGACGTGCCGCCTCATCGACCACGTAGGCTTGGCCATACTTGCCGACCCGAATTTGTGAAATAACGTCCCATATGAACGTGAGATTCACCTGTCCGACCACGACGCCAAATTCCGGCCCAACGCCAGCCATGGCGATCGTCATGTGCGGCTGCGACTCGGCGATGAAGTAGACCGGTCCATAGTAAACTTTGTTAGCCATTGCCTGAATAAACGCGGCCTCCTGCGAATGATCGACGTGACTTTCGATAACATCCGGCGCCTCTCGCGACATGCGGAACTGCTCGCGCCCGGTGGCATCGAGCTGCACTATCTCCGTCAATGCAGGCACTTGACGCATTACGCGAACAGCGTCGAACTTCCAATCGTTCAAGGTCGTATCGCTCCAGGACAGTTGTGTTTCCCAGGACAATCCTGTCATGGTCTCGTTGAGAAATTGGCTGATCTTGTCCGCCGCGGACTTTACCTGTTCGCGCTGAATGCGAACTAAGAGAGCCTGCTGCTCATGGTAGGAAAACCAGATGTCGGAAGCGCCGTTGATCGCCAGAGCCAAGATAACGACGGCGACAAACATCGCGACATATTTTAGAAACAGGCCGCTGTGCATCGATGGCGGCCTGACACCCCCTCCACGCTCGGAGGAAATCCGGCTATGCTGATCGTCGACCGATTTAGGCCTGATTCCGGAAGGGTTCGAGCCGGCGCCGCCTCCGTTTGACAAAGAGTCGGTCATTTCAGTCGTCGCGTGTCCGAGGCATCTCACTGTTAGCCATCATATCAGTTCGCGGCTAGGGAGGAAGCAGCACAAAACGCGGCGAAATGTGACAGGATGCTACTTCGCTTGGTTCTGAACTGATGTAATTCTCGCGTCGTTGGTTACCGCCACGCAACAACTATGTTGCGGGGCTCAAATCCTCCCAATGTTTTTGCACGGTGAGGCGATGCATCCCAGGCGACGCGCACCAGCGGGGCAAAATTCTTTGAGATAATGCGGCGCGTCCTGGCCTTTTTTGCTACGCTGCGTTGTACCGCAAACGCTACCGAAAGCTATTGTCGTCGATTGATGTCGTTATTATGAAGTTTCCACGCGGCAATCTGCGCCAGCCCAATCGCGCCCATCGTGAGTATGATGGACAAAAATCCTCCGCGTGCTCGTTTGAATCGGTGACTCAATTTAGTCAAATCTCGTCCGATCTCTCTCGAGGGCAGATGAAATACGGTATCACACGGCGGCGATGTACGGCGCTTCTAGGCGGCGTAGTTGGCATGTCGGCGATTGCGCTGGTCGCAGAAGCAGCCGAGCAAAAGCGAGTCGTCGGTGTATTGATGGGGCTCGCGAACGACGAAGAGGCTCAAGTTCGCGCCAAGATCATCGAGCAGGGCCTTGCGAAAAAAGGATGGATCCTCGGTCAAAATCTCCACATCGAGTACCGGTACGCCAACAGTGACCAAGCGCTGATGCAGAAATTTGCCGACGAACTTGTCGTTCTAAAGTGCGACTGCATCATCGGCCAAAGCACCCCGGTCGTAGCAGCGCTGAAAAAAGCGACCCAAACAATTCCAGTTGTTTTTGTAGCCGTTTCCGATCCGATCGGCAGCGGTTTCGTCGACAGCCTAGCGCGGCCAGGAGGAAACGTCACTGGCTTCACC
>JASHQO010000383.1 GCA_030039105.1 Xanthobacteraceae bacterium | reverse complement strand
CGCGGCTCGCGGCAAAGGCCGCGAAACTGGCTCAGGTGGCATGATGGCCGAAGCGGCGCCGGCGCCCCGCAATTTTACGATCAACTTCGGGCCGCAGCATCCCGCGGCCCACGGCGTGCTGCGCCTGGTGCTCGAGCTCGACGGCGAAGTGGTTGAGCGCGTCGATCCGCATATCGGCCTGCTGCATCGTGGCACCGAAAAGCTGATCGAGCAAAAGACCTATCTGCAGGCGATTCCCTATTTCGACCGGCTCGACTATGTCGCGCCGATGAATCAGGAGCACGCCTTCTGCCTGGCGGCGGAAAAGCTGCTCGGTCTCGACGTGCCCAAGCGCGCCCAAATCATTCGCGTGCTTTACTGCGAGATCGGCCGGCTGCTGTCGCATCTGCTCAATGTCACGACGCAGGCCCTGGACGTCGGCGCGCTCACCCCGCCGCTATGGGGCTTCGAGGAGCGCGAAAAGCTGATGGGTTTTTATGAACGCGCTTCCGGCTCGCGCATGCACGCGGCCTATTTCCGCGTCGGCGGCGTGCACCAGGATCTGCCGAAAAAGCTGATCGACGACATCGCCGCGTTCTGCGATCCGTGTCTGAAAGTCTGCGACGATCTCGAGGAACTGCTCACCGAGAACCGCATCTTCAAGCAACGCAACGTCGACATCGGCGTGGTGTCGCTCGCCGACGCCTGGGCGCGCGGCTTCTCCGGCGTCATGGTGCGCGGCTCCGGCGCGGCATGGGATTTGCGCAAAGCGCAGCCCTACGAATGCTATGCCGAGCTCGATTTCGACATTCCGATCGGCAAGAACGGTGACAATTACGATCGCTACTGCATCCGCATGGAAGAGATGCGCCAGTCGACCCGCATCATGAAACAGTGCGTCGATAAACTTTACGCGCCGGAAGGGCAGGGCCGTGTCACCGTCGATGACCACAAGATCGTGCCGCCCCGGCGCGAGGAGATGAAACGCTCGATGGAAGGGCTGATCCATCACTTCAAGCTCTACACCGAGGGCTTCAAGGTGCCGGCCGGCGAGGTCTATGCCGCGGTCGAAGCGCCGAAGGGCGAGTTCGGCGTCTATCTGGTCGCCGATGGCAGCAACAAACCATACAAGTGCAAGATTCGCGCCCCCGGTTTTGCCCATCTGCAGGCCATGGATTTCATGTGTCGCGGCCACATGCTCGCCGATATCTCGGCGGTGCTGGGCTCGCTCGACATCGTGTTCGGCGAGGTCGACCGATGACTGTGCGCCGTCTCGCCGAAAAACAGCCGCCGAACTTCGCCTTTACGCCGGACAATCTGGCCTGGGCGAAAGCGCAGATCGCAAAGTATCCGGAAGGCCGTCAGCAATCGGCGGTGATTCCGATCCTGTGGAAGGCGCAGGAGCAGGCGGGCGGCTGGCTGCCGCAGAGGGCGATCGAGGCGACCGCCGAGCTCTTGGGCATGGCGAAGATCCGCGTGCTCGAAGTCGCCACCTTTTACACCATGTTCAACCTGTCGCCGGTCGGCAAATTCCACGTCCAGCTCTGCGGCACGACGCCGTGCATGCTGCGCGGCTCGGAAGACCTGAAAAAAGTCTGCCGGCGCATGATCGGCGAGCAGGATCACGTCAGCAATGACGGCATGTTCTCCTGGACCGAGGTGGAATGCCTCGGCGCCTGCGTCAACGCACCCATGGTGCAGATCAATTACGATTACTACGAGGACCTGACGCCACAAAGCTTTACCCGCATCCTCAACGATCTCTCGCTCGGCAAATCGCCGAAGCCCGGACCGCAGATCGACCGCCTGAACTCGGCGCCGGTCGGCGGACCGACGACATTGTTGGACAAGGCCTGATCGATGCTCGCCGACAAGGACCGCATCTTCAAGAATCTCTACGGTCAGGGTGATTGGAGCCTCGACGGCGCGCGTGCGCGCGGGGCCTGGGACGGCACCAAGGCGATTTTGGACAAAGGCCGCGACGCCATCGTCAACGAGATGAAGGCGTCGGGCCAGCGCGGCCGCGGCGGCGCCGGCTTCCCGACCGGGCTGAAATGGTCGTTCATGCCAAAACAGTCCGACGGCCGGCCGAGCTATCTGGTCATCAACGCCGACGAGTCCGAGCCCGGCACTTGCAAGGACCGCGAGGTGATGCGCAACGATCCGCATCTTCTCATCGAAGGTTGCCTGATCGCCGGCTGCGCCATGGGCGCGCATCATTGCTACATCTACGTGCGTGGCGAGTTCATCCGCGAGCGGCAGCGCCTCGAAGCTGCGGTGCAGCAGGCCTATGATGCAAAGCTCATCGGCAAGAACAATGTGCACGGCTTTGATTTCGATATTGTCGTGCATCACGGCGCCGGCGCCTATATCTGCGGCGAGGAGACGGCGCTGCTTGAAAGCCTCGAAGGCAAGAAGGGCCAGCCGCGGCTGAAGCCGCCGTTTCCGGCCAATATGGGCCTCTACGGCTGCCCGACCACCGTGAACAATGTCGAGACTATCGCCCAGGTGCCCGACATCATGCGCCGCGGCGCGGCTTGGTTCGCCGGCATCGGGCGGCAGAACAACACCGGCACAAAGCTCTACTGTATTTCCGGCCACGTCGAGCGGCCGTGCAACGTCGAAGAGGCGATGGGCATTCCGCTGCGCGAATTGATTGAAAGACATGCCGGCGGCGTGCGTGGCGGCTGGAGCAATCTGCTGGCGGTGATCCCCGGCGGCTCGTCGATGCCGCTTGTTCCCGCCGGGCCCGACCAGGCCGACACGCTCTTGATGGATTTCGACGGCTGCCGCGACAAGAAGTCGGCACTCGGCACCGCCGCCGTCATCGTCATGGACAGGACCGCCGACATCGTCAAAGCCATGGCGCGCATCTCTTATTTCTACAAACATGAGAGCTGCGGCCAGTGCACGCCGTGCCGCGAAGGCATGGGCTGGATGTGGCGCGTGCTCGAACGCATGGCCGAAGGCCGCGCACAAAAGCGCGAGATCGACATGCTGTGGGAGGTTACCACCCAGATCGAAGGCCACACCATATGCGCCTTCGGCGACGGCGCGGCGTGGCCGGTGCAGGGCCTGCTGCGCCACTTCCGTCCCGAGATCGAGCGGCGCATCGACCAATATACGGCGAACCCGCATCCCGAACCGGTCACAGTGGCGGCGGAGTAGGTCATGAACGAAGCCCGCCACCTCGCGCAGTTGAATATCGGTCGCTTCCGCTATCCGACCGACGATCCGCACATGGCCGATTTCATGAACAATCTCGATCTGGTCAACGGCCTTGCCGAGCGCAGCACAGGTTTTGTCTGGCGGCTCAAGGACGATAGCGGCAACGCCACGAGCTTCCGCCCGTTTCCCGATCCGAACATGGCGGTGAATTTATCGGTGTGGGAGAGCGTTGAGGCTCTGGAACGTTTCGTCTGGCAGACGGTGCACAAGCGGTTCTACGGCCGCCGGCCCGAATGGTTCGAGTACATCGACGGGCCGCACCTTGTCATGTGGTGGGTGCCGGCCGGGCATCGGCCGGCGCTCGAAGAGGCGAAAGAGCGGCTCGAATATCTTGCCGCGCACGGCCCGTCGGACCATGCGTTCGGCTGGGATAGCGTGCCGGCAGCGCAACTATGGAAGACGGCGCGATGCGCGGCGCCGCGCGGACAAGCGGCATAGAAGATGACCAAGCTCATCGTCGACGGCAGAGAGATCGACGTCCCGCCGGAGTACACGCTGCTCCAAGCCTGCGAGGCCGCGGGCGCGGAGATCCCGCGCTTCTGCTTTCACGAGCGGCTGTCGATCGCCGGCAATTGTCGCATGTGCCTGATCGAGGTGGTCGGCGTGCCGAAGCCGCAGGCCTCCTGCGCCATGGCGGTGAGGGATTTGATGCCGAACAAGGACGGCTCGCCCAAAGTGCTGTCGACGCGCTCGCCGATGGTGCGCAAGGCGCGCGAAGGCGTCATGGAATTCCTGCTGATCAATCATCCGCTCGATTGTCCGATCTGCGACCAGGGCGGCGAGTGCGATTTGCAGGACCAGTCCATGGCGTACGGCATCGATGCCAGCCGGTTCAGGGAGAACAAGCGCGCCGTCGAGGACAAATATCTCGGTGCGCTGGTCAAGACCTCGATGAACCGCTGCATCCAGTGCACCCGCTGCGTGCGCTTTGCCACCGAGGTCGCCGGCGTGCCCGAGCTCGGTGCCATCGGCCGCGGCGAGGATATGGAGATCACCACCTACCTCGAACAGGCGATGACGTCGGAGCTGCAGTCGAACGTGGTCGACATCTGCCCCGTCGGCGCGCTCACCTCGAAGCCTTACGCCTTCGCGGCGCGGCCGTGGGAGCTCAACAAGACCGAATCGATCGACGTCATGGATGCGCTCGGCTGCGCCATCCGCATCGATACGCGCGGCCGCGAGGTGATGCGCATCTTGCCACGCGCCAACGACGACATCAACGAAGAGTGGATTTCCGATAAGACCCGTCACGTCGTCGATGGCTTGCGCACCCAGCGGCTTGACCAGCCGTACATCCGCGAGAATGGCCGCTTGCGTGCGGCGACCTGGACCGAAGCCTTCAAGGCCATCGCCGCCAAAATTTCGCGCGGCAATCCCAAGCGCATTGGCGCGCTGATCGGCGATCTCGCGGCAGTCGAAGAGACCTTCGCGCTCAAGGAGCTGATGACGCGGCTCGGCGTCGCCAATCTCGATTGCCGGCCCGATGGCTCGATGCTCGATCCGAAATGGGGCAGGGCGGCCTACACGTTCAACGCCAGCATCGCCGGCATCGATGCGGCCGATGCGTTGCTCATCGTCGGCTCCAATCCGCGCAAGGAGGCCGCCATCCTCAATGCGCGCATCCGCAAGCGCTGGCGCGCCGGTCCTTTTCCGATCGGCCTGATCGGCCCGAAGGCCGATCTGACTTACACTTACGATTATCTCGGGGCCGGCCCCGAAACGCTTGCCGACATTTCCCGGCACAGCTTTGCCGACGCGCTGCGCAAGGCGGAACGGCCGTTGGTGTTGGTCGGTGTGGCCAGCTTCGCGCGTGGCGACGGCGCGGCGATCGCCTCGCTGGCGGCCAGGGCGGCCGTAGACCTGGGCGCGGTGAAGGACGGCTGGAACGGCTTCAGCGTGCTGCACAGTGCGGCGTCCCGCGTCGGCGCACTCGATCTCGGCTTCGTACCGGGCGAGGGTGGCCTCAACAGCCGGCAGATGGCGGCGCCGGGCACGCTGGACGTCCTGTTCCTGCTCGGCGTCGACGAGATCGATATCGCGCCCGGCGCCTTCGTCGTTTACATCGGCACCCAAGGCGACTGCGGCGCCATGCGCGCCGACGTGGTGCTGCCTGGCGCAGCCTATCCGGAAAAATCCGCCACCTATGTCAACACCGAAGGCCGGGTGCAGATGGCGACGCGCGCCTCGTTCCCGCCCGGCGACGCGCGGGAGGATTGGGCCATCCTGCGCGCGCTGTCCGACGTGCTGGGCAAGAAGCTGCCGTATGACTCGCTGTTTGCGCTGCGCCAGGCGATCTACGCTGCTTATCCGCACATGCAGCGGATCGGCCAGATCGCACCCGGCAACGCCGCCGACCTGCAAAAGCTGGCAAGCCTCGGTGGTGCCATCGACAAGGCGCCATTCCGCTCCAGCGTCAGCGATTTTTATTTCACCAATGCGATCGCGCGCTGCTCGGCGATCATGGCCGAATGTTCGGCCATCGCCCACGGCCGCGCCACCATGACGGCGGCGGAATAGGGGACCGGGCATGGCCGAGTTCTGGTCCGACTATTTATGGCCGCTGATCATCATGGTGGCGCAGAGCGTACTGCTCCTCGTTATCCTCTTGGTCTCGGTTGCCTACATCCTTTATGCGGACCGCAAGATTTGGGCGGCGGTGCAGATTCGCCGCGGCCCCAACGTGGTCGGCCCCTGGGGGCTCCTGCAATCCTTCGCCGACCTGATCAAGTTCGTTCTCAAAGAGCCGGTGATCCCGGCCGGTGCCAACAAGGGCGTCTTCCTGCTCGCGCCGCTCGTCACCTGCGTGCTGGCGCTCGCCGCCTGGGCCGTGATTCCGGTCGATGCCGGCTGGGTGATCGCCAACATCAATGTCGGCATCCTCTACATCTTCGCCATCTCGTCGCTTGCCGTGTACGGCGTCATCATGGCCGGCTGGGCATCGAACTCGAAATATCCGTTTCTCGCTGCGCTTCGCTCGGCGGCGCAGATGGTGTCCTACGAGGTCTCCATCGGCTTCGTCATCATCACTGTGCTGCTCTGTGTCGGCTCGCTGGACCTGTCCGCCATCGTCGAGGCGCAGCGCGTGCACGGCTTTGCGTCCCTGATCGGTCTACCGTGGCTGACGATACTGAATTGGTACTGGTTGCCATTGTTTCCCATGCTGATCGTCTTCTTCGTTTCGGCGCTCGCGGAAACCAACAGACCGCCGTTCGATCTGGTCGAGGCGGAATCCGAGCTCGTCGCCGGGTTCATGGTCGAATACGGTTCCACGCCCTACATGATGTTCATGCTCGGCGAGTACGTGGCGATCTGCACGATGTGCGCCATGTGCACGATCCTGTTTTTCGGTGGCTGGCTGCCGCCGTTTTCGGTGCCGCCGTTTACCTGGGTGCCGGGCGTGATCTGGTTCGTGCTGAAGGCGCTGTTCGTGTTCTTCATGTTCGCCATGGTGAAGGCGTTCGTACCGCGCTATCGCTACGATCAGCTAATGCGGCTCGGCTGGAAGGTCTTTCTGCCGATCTCGCTGGCCATGGTGGCGATCGTGGCCGGCGTGCTGCAGTTGACCGGGTGGGTGCCGGAATGAGCGAGGACGCGGATGGAATATTCGCTGCCAGCCTGGCTCGGCGCACTCGCCGGGACTGTGATTGCGGTCGTCGTCTATGTGCCTGCGATCTACGCCGTCGGCAAACGCCTGCGCGCCGGGAACAATGCGCAAACGGCGGAACAGCGTGCCGCGTTCGAGGACAAATTTTCCATCGCGCGCCGGCTGCTTCTTGCGGTCGACGTCGCCATCTTCGCTACCGTTGGCTATTGGATCGGCCTGGCGTTTGGCGGTCCCGGTCCACGCTACTGAGCGGCAGCAGAGGTTTTTGAGCTATGAAACTCGATCAAGCCGCCCGTTCGCTGTTCCTGAAGGAATTCGCGCAAGCCTTCGTGCTGTCGATGCGCTACTTCTTCAAGCCGAAGGCGACGCTGAACTATCCGTTCGAGAAGGGTGTGCTGTCACCGCGCTTCCGCGGCGAGCATGCGCTGCGCCGCTACCCCAACGGCGAAGAGCGCTGCATCGCCTGCAAGCTGTGCGAGGCGATCTGCCCGGCCCAGGCCATCACCATCGAGGCCGGCCCGCGCCGCAATGACGGTACGCGGCGCACCACGCGCTACGACATCGACATGGTCAAATGCATCTATTGCGGCCTGTGCCAGGAGGCCTGCCCGGTCGACGCCATCGTCGAGGGGCCAAATTTCGAGTTCGCCACCGAAACCCGCGAGGAACTGTACTACGACAAGGACCGGCTGCTCGCGAACGGCGATCGCTGGGAGCGCGAGATTGCGCAGAACATTGCGCTCGATGCGCCCTACCGCTGAGCCCCGCCGCCCATGATCATCCACGCGATCTTCTTCTACCTCTTCGCCGCCGTGTGCGTGGCCTCGGCGGTCATGGTCATTGCGTCCCGCAATCCCGTGCATTCAGTGCTGTTCCTGATCCTCGCCTTCGTCAATGCGGCGGGACTGTTCGTGCTGATGGGCGCCGAATTTTTGGCGATGATCCTGATTGTGGTCTATGTCGGCGCCGTGGCGGTGCTGTTCCTGTTCGTCGTCATGATGCTCGACGTCGATTTTGCCGAGTTGCGCCACGGATTCCTTGCTTATCTGCCGATCGGCGCGCTGATCGGCGTTGTGCTGCTCGCCGAGCTCATCACGGTGGTATTTGCCTGGGCGATCGAGCCGAACGTCGCGAACTTCATCACCGCGCCGATTCCGCCGGTCAGCGACGTTAACAATACCGAGGCGCTCGGCCTCGTGCTCTATACGCGCTACGTCTATTTTTTCGAGGCGGCAGGCGTCATTCTCCTCGTTGCCATGATCGGCGCCATCGTATTGACCCTGCAGCACAAGCCGAATGTGCGGCGGCAGAATATCTCGGATCAGGTGGCGCGGCGGCGGTCGACTGCGATCGAAATCGTCAAGGTCAAGTCGGGGCAGGGGCTGTAGGCTGTCATGATCATCGGGTTAGGGCACTATCTGTCGGTTGCCGCGATCCTGTTCACGCTCGGCGTGCTCGGCATCTTCCTCAACCGCAAGAACGTCATCATCATCCTGATGTCGATCGAACTCATCTTGCTCGCCGTCAACGTCAACCTGGTGGCGTTCTCGACCTTCCTCGGCGATATTGTCGGACAAGTCTACGCGTTGCTCGTGCTCACCGTCGCGGCGGCGGAAGCCGCCATCGGGCTCGCCATTCTGGTCGCCTATTTCCGCAACCGCGGCTCGATCGCGGTCGAAGACATCGATCTGTTGAAGGGCTAGCGGCAAGATGTACGAGGCCATCGTTTTCCTGCCGCTCCTGGGCGCGTTCATCGCCGGCGTCATCGCCCTTGTCGGCGCGCGCAATCGTCTGCCCGGCGCCAACCCGCCGCCACCTGACGACGATCATTCTGCGCCGCACGTCGACGAGAGCCATAGGCACGCCGCGCCGTCGCTGCACGGGCCCCACGCCGTCGCCTCCGAATCTCACCACGAGGACACGTCCACCGAGCCGCCCGCCGCCGGCACCCGGGCCGCCGAGCTTATTACCTCGACGCTCCTGGTCATCATCTGCGTGCTGTCCTGGTACGCCTTCTACGACGTCGGTTTCGCCGGGCACGACACCCGCGTGCCGATTGTTTCGTTCATCACCTTCGGCGACCTCAAGGCGGAGTGGGCGCTGCGCATCGATTCGCTTACGGCCGTGATGATGGTCGTGGTCACGACAATCTCGTCACTGGTCCACGTCTATTCCATCGGCTACATGGCCGAAGATCCATACAATCCGCGGTTCTTCTCCTACCTGTCGTTCTTCACTTTCGCCATGCTGATGCTGGTGACGGCCGACAATCTGGTGCAGCTATTCTTCGGCTGGGAAGGGGTGGGTCTCGCGAGCTATCTCTTGATCGGCTTCTGGTTCCACAAGCCGGAGGCCAATGCCGCCGCCATCAAAGCCTTCATCGTCAACCGCGTCGGCGACTTCGGCTTCTTGCTCGGCATTTTCGCCGTGTTCTATCTGACCGGCGCGGTCGATTTCGACACCATCTTCGCGCAAGCGCCAAGCCTCGTCGGCAAGAGCTTCCACTTCCTGAGCTGGGATGTCGACGCGCTTACCGCGGTCTGCCTGCTATTGTTCATGGGCGCCATGGGCAAGTCGGCGCAATTCCTGCTGCACACTTGGCTGCCGGATGCCATGGAGGGCCCGACGCCGGTTTCAGCCTTGATCCATGCCGCCACCATGGTCACCGCCGGCGTGTTCATGGTGGCGCGGCTGTCTCCTCTGTTCGAATTGGCACCGACGGCCGCCGCCTTCGTCACCTTCATCGGCGCCACCACGGCGATCTTCGCCGCCACCGTCGGCCTCGTTCAGAACGACATCAAGCGCATCATCGCCTATTCGACCTGCTCGCAGCTCGGCTACATGTTCGTTGCCATGGGCGTCGGCGCGTACTCGGTCGGCATGTTCCACCTGTTAACCCATGCCTTCTTCAAAGCGCTGCTGTTCCTCGGCTCGGGTTCGGTGATCCTTGCCATGCACCACGAGCAGGATATCCGCATGATGGGCGGCCTGCGGACGAAAATTCCGTTCACCTATTGGGTGATGGTAATCGGCACGCTGGCGTTGACCGGATTTCCATTCACCGCCGGCTATTTCTCCAAGGACAAGATCATCGAGGCTGCCGCCGTCGGCACCAATCCGATGGCGAACTACGGCTTCATCATGACGGTCGTGGCCGCGGCGCTGACCTCGTTCTATTCCTGGCGCCTCATCTACAAGACCTTCCACGGCACCCCGCACGACCAGCATCACTACGAAGCGGCGCACGAGAGCCCGAAGGTGATGTTGGTGCCGCTCGCGATCCTCGCCATCGGCTCGATCGCAGCGGGCTGGCCGTTTCTCTCGCTGTTTGCCGGCTCCGGCGTCGAAAACTTCTTCCGCGAGGCGCTGAAATTCGGCCCCGATAACAAAGTGCTCGAGAACATGGAGCACTTGCCGCTTTATATTTCGCTGATGCCGACAGTGATGATGCTGCTCGGATGGTTCGTCGCCTATGAGTTCTACATCCGCCGTCCCGACTTGCCGCAAGCGCTGGCACGCGACCATGCCGTGCTGTACCGCTTCCTGCTCAACAAGTGGTACTTCGACGAGATTTACGACTTCATCATCGTTCGCCCGGCGATCTGGCTCGGCCGGCTGTTCTGGAAGGGCGGCGACGGCTTCCTGATCGACGGCTTCGGACCTGACGGCGTGTCGTCGCGCGTGCTCGACGTGACCAAAAACGTCGTCCGCCTGCAGACCGGCTACCTTTACCACTACGCCTTCGCCATGCTGATCGGCGTTGCCGCCTTCATCACCTGGTTCATGTTTGGAGGCGCGCACGGATGATGACGAATTGGCCGACGCTCACTGTCCTCACGCTGCTTCCGCTGGCCGGTGCGTTGTTTATCGCCTTCGAGCGCGACGACGAGGCCGGCGTGAATACTGCGCGCTGGACTGCACTGTGGACGACGCTGATCACCTTTGCGCTGTCGCTGTTCGTGCTGTGGCGCTTCGATCCGTCTTCGGCGGACTTTCAGTTCCTGGAAAAGCATTCCTGGCTCGGCGGCGCCATCACCTGGTCGATGGGCGTCGACGGCATCTCTTTGCCTTTCGTAATCCTGACGACGGCCCTGATGCCGATCTGCATCGTGGCGAGCTGGGCCGCGATCCAGCGCCGCGTGCGCGAATACATGATCGCGTTCATGGTGCTCGAGACGCTCATGGTCGGCACGTTCTGCGCGCTCGACCTCGTGCTGTTCTATCTGTTCTTCGAAGGTGGCCTCATTCCGATGTTTCTGATCATCGGCGTATGGGGCGGTCCGCGCCGGGTCTATGCCAGCTTCAAGTTCTTCCTCTACACGCTGCTCGGTTCGGTGCTGATGCTGCTCGCTATCATGGCGATGTACTGGCAGGCCGGCACCACCGATATCCCGACCTTGCTGCATCATTCGTTCCCGAGAAATCTGCAGACCTGGGCGTGGTTTGCCTTCCTCGCCTCGTTCGCAGTGAAGTTGCCGATGTGGCCGGTGCACACCTGGTTGCCCGACGCCCACGTCGAGGCACCGACCGCGGGCTCGGTGATCCTCGCCGCCATCCTCCTGAAGATGGGCGGCTACGGCTTCCTGCGCTTCTCGCTGCCGATGTTCCCGGAAGCATCCCAGGCGCTGGCGCCGCTGATCTATGCGCTCTCCATCGTCGCGGTCGTCTACACTTCGCTGGTGGCGCTGGCGCAGACCGACATGAAGAAGCTGATCGCCTATTCCTCGGTCGCGCATATGGGGCTGGTGACGATCGGCATCTTCACCGCCAACGTGCAGGGCATTTCCGGCGCGCTGTTTCAGATGCTGTCGCACGGCATCGTCTCCGGCGCGCTGTTCCTCTGCGTCGGCGTGATCTACGACCGCATGCATACGCGCGAGATCG
>JASHQO010000382.1 GCA_030039105.1 Xanthobacteraceae bacterium | reverse complement strand
CTTCCGGCTCATCGGCCACGATCCGTCGGCGGCGTGGGGCGGCGGCTCGCTCGTGCAGGTGCACAAGGGTCACGCCTATGTGGGCGCGGTCGGCGGCTCGAGCTACAACGGGCCGGAAGGCTTTACCGTGCACGACGTGCGCGATCCGAAAAAGCCGGCGAAGGTCGGCGAATTCCGCGCGCCGCCCGGCATCCATTGCCACAAGCTGCGCATCGTCGGCGACGATCTGCTCTACGTGAATTCCGAGCGGCTCGCCGGCGACAAGGGTAAAAACGCGCGCGCCGGCTTCTTCATCTTCGACGTGTCGACGCCGGCCGAGCCGAAGCCGATCGGCTTCTACGACATGCCGGGCTCCGGCCCGCATCGCTTCGGCGTCGACCTGCAGCGCGGCCTTGCCTTCATGCCCAACGACGCGCCGGGCTGGACCAAGCGGGTGATCTGGACGCTCGACATCAAAAATCCGCTCAAGCCCGAAGTGGTCAGCATCTGGGGCCTGCCGTGGATGAAGACCGACTCGACCGAAGTCGGCGACGATCCGCATCCAGCCGAGGAAGCGACCACACTGCACGGCCCGCCGATGATCCGCGGCAACCGCATGTATTGCGCCTGGTGGGGCGGCGGCATGTCGATCATCGACTGCAGCGACCTGCGCGCCATGAAGCTCGTCGGCCACATCAAATGGTCGCCGCCGTTTCCCGGCTCGACCCACACCTGCTGGCCGATCGGCGACCGCCCCTATCTCATCGTCACCGACGAGGCGCGCGCCAAGGAGAAATACTGGGACGCGCAGTTCATGTGGGTGATCGACGCCCGCGACGAGACCAACCCGCTGCCGGTCGCGACCTTCATGCCCGACCGCGACAAATATTATGAGCGGCCGGGCCGCTTCGGCGCCCACAATATCCTGGAGTACCTGCCGGCCGAAGGGCCGTGGCGGGACATCGTGTTCCTGACCTATTTCAACGCCGGCCTGCGCGCGGTGAACGTCGGCGACCCGCTGCACCCGAAGGAAGTCGGCTGCTACGTGCCGGAGCGGCCCGACGGCACGCCGGGCATCCAGTCGAACGACATCGGCTGCGACGACGACGGCCGGCTCTATCTGATCGACCGCTGGGGCCAGGGCATGCACATTCTGGAATATACGGGGTGACGCTTTTCCTGCCCCGCCTGCCCGCCTGCGGAGGAGAGCCTATGTCGCCGCTCGCCGCTTTTCTGTTACTTGCCCCCTCTATTCTGCACCCGCGTCTCCAGCCAACGCAGGCCGACGACGATCAACAGCAGCGGTACGATCTGCAGCACGCCGAGCGCGGCGACGGCGCCGTAGCTGCCGCCCTCCTCCCACATCACGAGGCTGACGGTGCCGAGCACGCTGGTGCCCGGCCCGACCAGGAAGATCGAGGCGCCGAGCTCGCGCACCGAGAGCACGAAGACGTAAATCCACGCTGCCAGCAAAAACGGCAGGATCAGCGGAAACAGCACGCGGCGGAAAATCTGGCCGAGCGTCGCGCCGGAGACCTGCGCCGCCTCTTCCAGCTCGCGGTGGATTTGCGTGATGCCGCTCGAGGCGAAGCGCATGCCGTAGGGCAGGCATAGCGTGACGTAGGCGACGAACAGGATCCAGATCGTGTTGTAGATCGGGATCGGCACGATCAGGTAGGTGAACAGGATGCTGGCGCCGACGATGACGCTCGGGATCGCGATCGGGGCTGTGGCGAGCGCATCGAGGAGCCAGGCGAAGCGCGACGCCGAGCGCCGCGCCATCCAGGCCATGACCAACGCGAGCGCGACCACGAAGGTCGCGGCCAGCGCCGAGACCACGACGCTGGTGCGCACCGCGTCGAGGAACACCGGATAGCGCAGGATGAAGCGGTAGTTCTCCAAGGTCGCCGGCGCGGCGGCGCCCATGAACGGCTGCGACAGGTTGCGGAAGAACGACTGCCAGGCCAGCGTGAACAGCGGCAGGCCGAGCGCGACGAGGAAGATCGCGGCGATACCGGCGGCGACCGGCCAGCGCCAGCGGCCGAGCTCGATGCGGGTCGGCTTATAGCCCTTGCCGGTGATGGTGGCGAAGGCTTCGGCGTTGCGGGTGGCGCGGCGGTAGAAATAGACCGCGACGATGCAGGTGACGAGAAGGGTCAGGCTGAGCGCGCTGGCGACGCCGAATTCCGGCGGCGCCGCGGCGGTTGCGCTCTGGATCTCGGTGGTGAACACGTCGATGCGCGCCGGCCGGCCGATCAGGCGCGGCACCTCGTAGGACGACAGCCCCATGATGAAGAGCAGAAGGAGCCCGGAGAGGATCGCGGGACGCAACAGCGGCAGCGTGATCTTCGGCAGCACGTGCCGGTAGCGGCCGCCGGACATCAGGCCCGCTTCCTCCATGCGCACGTCGAGGGTGCGCAGCGCCGGGCCGACGGCGAGATAAGCGAGCGGGAAATAGTGGCTCGACAACGCCCAGATCATGCCCGCCATGGTGTAGATGCTGAGCGGCGCATTCTGCAGATGCAGCGCCGATTTCAGCAGCGCATTGACCCAGCCGATATTGGGGCTGAGCACGAAAATCCACGCCATCGCCATCAACAGGCCGGGAATGGCGAACGACAGCAGCGCCAGATTGTGGAACAGCGCGCCGCCCGGCGTATCGGTGCGCTCGACCGCCCAGGCGACGAAGCCGCCGATCAGGAAGGTCACCGCTGCGGTGCCGGCGGCGTAGATCAGCGAATTGCCGATCAGCCGCAAAATGTGGGAATCGGAATAGGCCTCGACGAAATTGTCGAGCGTGAACGCGCCGAAGCCGAGGCCGGTATCTTCGGTGAAGGCGGTGGCGAGCAGCGCCGCAACCGGGACCAGCACCAGCCAGGCGGCGACGGCGACGCTGAAAATGAGGAGGAGGTTGGGCGAAGTCGCGCGCGATGCGGGTTCGCTCGCCAGCGCTAGTTCAGCAGCGGTCACGCGCCACGCTCCCGAATTCCGTCATCCTGAGGTGGCCGCGCAGCGGCCCTCGACGGATGAACGGCCGAGGCGCCCGGGCCGCCGCCCTTCGCGGCTCGCTGCGCTCGCGCCTCAGGGTGACGGAACGTTATCAGGGCGTCACTTCCCCTTGAACAGCTCGTCGAACTTCTTCTGCCACTTGTGCTCCTCGTCGGCGCTTAGCAGCACGGTGATGACTTTTTTATTGTTGATGGCGGCGACGATGCCGGGCGGGTTCGACTCGACGTCGGCGCGGGTCGGGATGCGGCCGAACTTGGCGAGGAAGGTCTGCGCCTCCCGGCTGAGCAGGAAATTCGCCGCCAGCAGCGCGGTGTTCGGGTGCGGCGCCTTGGCGCTGATGCCGACCGCGCCAAAAGTCAGCGCCACCGGGTCGAGCGGGAAATAGTCGATCGGCCCGCCGGCGAGCTTCACGTTCATGGTCAGGTTGACGAAATTGTTCAGCGACACCCAATACTCGCCGGAACCGACCGAGCGCGCCTGGGCGAGATGGCCGTCGGTGGTGACCGGCTGCAACGCGGCGACGACGTCCTTGATCAGGGCGGCGGCTTTGTCGTCGCCGTAATACTGATACATGGCGTAAAGCCATTCGCTGTCGGTGCCGTCGATGGCGACGTGGCCGGCCCAGCCCTTGTGCTGCACGAAGTCGGCGTAGGTCTTGGGCAATTCGCCGGCCTGGACGTGCTGGGTGTTGTAGGCCGGCGTGTTGTAATTGGCGTAGAGGCCGTACCAGCGGCGGTCCTTGTCGCGCGCCGCGGGCGAGACGTTCTTCGCCTCCGCCGGGTCGAATTGCTGCAAGAGCTGCGCCGGGATCTTGTCCATGGTGCCGAGCTGCGCCACGTCCCAAGCCTTCTGGTTGCCGCGGAACTCGACCACCATGCGCGCCATCAAGGGCGGATCGGCACCGCGCACGTAGTTGGTCTTGATGCCGGTCGCCGCTTCGAACAGCTTGAACAGCGGCAGGCCCTCGCCCTCGTTGGTGTCGGAATAGATCGTCATCTCGCCGCCCTCGGCCTTGGCGGCTTCGAGCAGCTTCGGATCGAGCCATGGATGGTCTTGCGCCGCGGCGTGCGAAACGAACGCAGCCAGCAGCAGGCCGGCGAGACCGATGCTCTTCAGGCGATACGACAAGGACGCCTCCCGATTGGCAAGCTTGTTGAAACGACGTTCCGTCACCTTGAGGCGCGAGCCAACCTCAGGATGACGGAAAACCGCAGCGCTGACCATGCGACGGTTAGGCGTGCTTCTCCGAGGCATGCCAATTCGGCTCGCTCGGCGGCTCGGCCGGCTTGAAGCCGAACGCCCTCTCGAAGCGCCTAGCGTAGGCCGGCCACACTTGCGGGTTGATGATGCGCGGCACCGGCTTGCCGTCGAGCGCATCGAGCATCTGCTCGGCGGCGATCTGGCCCATGCGGGTGCGCGCTTCGTGGGTCACCCCGGCCATGTGCGGCGTCACCATGACGTTTGCATATTTCATCAGCGGATGGCTCGACGGCGGCGGCTCCTTCTCCCAGACGTCGAGGCCGGCGCCGGCGATCTTGTTGTCGTGCAGCGCCTGCTCCAGCGCCGCCTCGTCGTGGATCGAGCCGCGGGCCGTGGTGATGAAATACGCATCCGGCCGCATCAGGGCGAATTCGCGCGCGCCCATGAGGCCGCGCGTTTCCGGCGTGAGCGGACAGTTGATGGAGACGAAGTCGGCGCGGCGGAGCAATTCGTCGAGCTCGACCTTCTCGGCGCCGCGGGCGCGCACCGCGTCGGCCGGCAGATAGGGGTCGTAGGCCAACACCTTCATCTTGAACAAAATGCCGGCCAGCTCGGCGACGCGCTTGCCGACGTTGCCGAGGCCGACGACGCCGATGGTGCGGCCGAACGCTTCGCGGCCGGTATAATCGTTGCGGTTCTTCAGCGTGCCGGTGCGCAGCGCATGATCGGACTCGCCGACGCGCTTGATCAGGCACAGCATCATGCCGATGACGTGCTCGGCGACGGCCTCGGCGTTGCCGCCGGACTGGTTGACCACCAGCACGCCGGCGGCGGTGCAGGCCTTCATGTCGACGGTGTCGTAGCCGGCGCCGTTGGTCGAGACGATGAGCAGGTTCGGGGCGCGGCCCAGCAGCTCGGCGCCGGCGTGGTAGTGCCGTGCCAGCTCGTCGCGCGCCGAGCTCATCTGGTAGGCGTGTGCCGCGCCGAGGATTTCCAGCGCGGCCGCGTCCGGGCTCTTCTGCTCCAGCATGTCGAGCCGGATATCGCCACGCTTGCCGAGCGCCTCGCCGAAGCCGATCGGCCGGTGCGGCTGGACACAGAAGACACGCTTGTTGTTGACCGCGTTGTTCATCGATTCCCTTCCCCCTCTTCCGTCATGGCCGGGCTTGACCCTGCCGTCCACGTCTCGACCTTTCTGCTAGCAAGACGTGGAGGCCCGGCACAAGGCCGGCCATGACGGCTTGCGGTTGCGTTATTGCTTCTTCGCGCCCTTCTTGCCGCCGGCCTCGGGAAAAATCCACATGGCGACGACGAAGAAGATCGCGGTGAACAAGACGAATCTGTCGAATTCCGGCCGCACCGGCGAGCCGCTCCAGGGCGCCAGCAAGAGCGCCACCAGCCAGCGCTAGCTGGCGCGGGCTGTCGCCCTCATAGCTCCATTCGAAGCCGAATGTGGTGAAGCGCGCGGCCTCGTGGTGCTCGGGCAGCGGCCGGCCGTCGACGGTCACGACCAATCCGTCGATGGTGCGCTTGCCCACATACGTTTTCATCGCCGCACCCGGGATTCAGTCGCGCGGCACTGCCAGCGCCGCAAGCTTCGCCGCATCGTCGCTTTTGTCCAAATTCCAGATCGCGTCGATCAGCGGCGCAACGTCGTGGCGCGGATTCCAGGCGATGGCCGCGTCGCGCAGCTTGCCCTCGAGATCCCGATCGTTCATCGGGTTGGCGTCGCTGCCGCGCGCCGCCGGCTGCGCCAGCTTGTGGGTCTTGCCGTCGCTCGTGGCGATCTCGACCGCGGACGACACCGTGGAGAAGCTTGCATCGCGCACCACTTCGACCTTGCCGCGCAGCGCCGCGACCGCCGGATCGTTGACACAGGCGTCGCCGAATTGCGCGACGCCGGCCTTGCCGGTGACCAGCGCCGCGGCGATGCCGTGCTGCACGCTGACCTGCGACTGGGCGCTGTTGGAAATGTGCGGCCGGTCGGTGCGGATGCCGAGCAGCGGATTGCCGGTGACGACCACCTTCGTCACCGTCTCGTCGGGATGCTCGCGCCGCCAATCCAGCACGCAATCGAGCGCCGCGTGCATGACGAAGCCGCACGGATAAGGCTTGTACGACGTCGCCATGATTTCGAAAGTTTGGCCGAGATCGCGAGTGATCGCGGCCAAGTCCGGCGTCTCGGCGAGCGCGTTGTAATAGCCCTGCTTGCCAGCGAGCGGCTCCGCCGGCCCGGCAAAATCCTTCGCCGCCAGCAGCGCCGCGAACAGGCCATTGCGCGCCGCATTGCCGACGCCGACGCTTTTCGCCGGCGTGCCGAGACATTCGCATAGGCCGGAGGCTTCCGTCGCCGCGATGCCGAGCGCCCACACCATCTGCTTCTCGTCGAGGCCCAAAAGCTTGCCGCTGCCGGCAGCGGCGCCGAACACGCCGCAAGTCGCGGTGATGTGCC
>JASHQO010000381.1 GCA_030039105.1 Xanthobacteraceae bacterium | reverse complement strand
TCGATCGAGCCGGAGCGCGGCCGCTCCAGGCCGGCGATCGAGCGCAGCGTCGTGGTCTTGCCGCAGCCCGACGGGCCGAGGAGCGTGAACAGCGCGCCGTCCGGCACCGCGAAGGACACGTCCTGCACCGCCTTGACCACGGCGCCGTCGGCACCCGCATAGTCGGTATGGAGCGCTTGCACGCTGAGCACGCTGTCCTCCGTGCGAGGCCGCTTCCGATCATATCAGAAGCGATCTCCCGGTCTTCATTGGGCATGATCTTATCCGAAAACCGCCGACCACGTTTCGGAATCATGCCGCGGCGACGCCGAACCGCCGGCCGAAGCTAGCGTTATCGCGGCGCTGCCGACCGCTGCGCCTCGCCGTCAGCGCATCACCTCGCGACCCGCGCTCCTAACCCTCCCCCGACAAGCTCGCACTCGGGCGCGCACGAGCGCGGCCCGGGTGGCGGAGGCGCGTGATTACGCGCCGTGCTTATGGTGACGATGCGAATGGCCGTGATCGTGGTCATGGTCGTGATGGTGCAGGCGCTGCCGCGGCCGCGGGCCGCGCGGATCCTCGCTGAACACCAGCGATTTGATGGTCACCGGCACGGTGTAGGACGGCATGCGGATGCGGCCGAGGTCGATGTAGTCGAAGTCCCACAACACCACGCCGTCGATGACCAGCATCTCGCTGTCGACGTGCAATTCCTCGCGCAGGATATGGCCAAGCGTTTGAGCGACATCGCCGTCGAGCATGATGAAGAGCGGCTGCTTCCTGGCGATGCGGTCGGCCAGCCCGCGCTTGATGCCTGCGGCGAAGGCGGCGAGCCGCTCGTAGGACGGCATGCCGGTCCAGCGCAGCGCCAGCGCCACCTCGCGCTCGGCATCGACATCGAACGCGGTCATGTGGCCGCGGATCGCCCGCGCGAGCCCGTCGGCGTCGATCGTGTCCGCGCAGACGAACGGCGGCAGCAGCACCTGCAGATTGCGCCGCGGCAGCAGCACGCCGGGTGCCGAGATGAAGCTGGTATTGCCGGAGAGCTGCACGCTGTATTCGGACGCGCCGAGCGCGGTGGCGCGGATGCACTCGCCGGCCGGCAGCACCGGCCAGGGAAAGGCGCCGCGCGCGATGCGCTCGCGGATGGCGCGGCCGAGCCGCGGGCCCATGTCGCCGAAATCGCGGTCTTCGCGCTGATAGACGTATTCGGAGACACCGCCGGAAAACATGATGCCGTCGATCCGGCCGAACGCGACGATCGGATCGGTGAGATAAAGGTGCTCGACGTCGTGCGGCAGCGGCCGCGCGGTCAGCGCCGCGACCAGCGCATCGGCCATGCCGTCGGCGACCGTCTGCATGTCGGCCATGTCGATGGCGTCGCCGCGGTTCCAGTTGAAGCCGGCGCGCTTGGCATGATGCTTTCCGGCCGGATCGAGACGGACGATCTTGCCGTTCTCGACCACCTGCAGCCGGCCGCCGATATGCACCGCGGCGGTGGCGATCACCTTGCCTTTCTCGACCACGCCGAGCTTTGTCGTGCCGCCGCCGATATCGACGTTGAGGATGCGCTTGGCTTCGTCGCTGGAGACGCGCGCGGCGCCGGAGCCGTAGGCGGCGAGCATCGACTCCATGTGATGGCCGGCGGTGGCGGTGACGAACTCGCCGCCTTGCTCGGACAGGATCGCGGCGATGCCTTGGGCGTTCTCGCGACGCAGCGCCTCGCCGGTGAGGATCACCACGCCGGTGTCGATCTTGTCGGGATGCAGGTTCGCCGCCGCGTAAGCGTCGTCGATAATGGCGCCGAGCTTTTCGTCGTCGATGCGCTCCTCGCTCTGATACGGCGTCAGCGCCACCGGCGACTGGAACAGGGTCTCGCGCGACACGACGTAGTAGCGGCTGGTCAAATCCTCGCCCATCCGCCGCAAGTTGACGCGCGAAAAGATAACCTGGGTGCCGGCGGAGCCGATGTCGATGCCGACCGTCATCAGCGACACGAAATCCTGCCGCCACAGCGGATTGTCTTCGAGCGGAACGTCGTCGTTCTCGAAATCGTAGTCGTGGTCGTGATCGTGGTCGGAATCTTCGTCGTGCCGGTGCACGATGTTCTGACCGTAGAGGTGGTCGGCGAGGGTGTGGCCCTTCTTCTTGTCTTCCGGGTCGGACATGCGACGCTCTCCTTGGCCGCGACTTACATCCCGCGGCGGCCCGCGCCGGTCAATCTTTACCGAGAACTACCGCCACGCGCATGCAAGCGGCGCCGCCGCCGCACCCCATCCATCTCCCCACACGCCGGCAGAAAGAGGAGCGATCCTCGTGCTCCTTCAATAAGTTGCTACACTATCCCGGCCTATCCACAGCGCCTTTTTCCGCCGAATCGGTGCGCGGCGTACCATCGCCGGCATGGCCGCAATGCGCTTTCACGCCGACCTGCACGTGCATTCGAAATATTCGCGCGCCACCAGCCGCGATCTCGATCTCGAGCATCTCGCAGCCTGGGCGGCGCGCAAGGGCGTCAGCGTCGTCGGCACCGGCGACTTTTGCCATCCGGCCTGGCGCGCCGAGCTGAAGGCAAAGCTCGTCCCGGCCGAGCCCGGGCTGTTCCGCCTGCACCCCGAGATCGAGCGGGCGGTGGCGCAGGCCGTGCCGGCAGCGTGCCAGACGCCGGTGCGCTTCATGCTCTCGGTGGAGATTTCCACGATCTACAAGAAGGGTGACAAGACCCGCAAAGTCCATCACCTGATCTACGCCGCGGATTTCGCCGCCGTGGATCGGATCTCGGAGCGGCTGGCGCGCATCGGCAATATCGCCTCCGACGGCCGGCCGATCCTCGGCCTCGATTCCCGCGACCTCCTCGAGATCGCGCTCGAATCCAGCCCCGACGCCTATTTCATTCCGGCGCATATCTGGACGCCGTGGTTCGCGGCGCTCGGCTCGCAATCCGGCTTCGATTCCATCACCGCATGCTACGGCGATCTCGCCGGCCACATCTTCGCCGTGGAGACCGGACTGTCGTCCGATCCGCCGCTGAATTGGCGGCTGTCGATGCTCGACCGCTATCGGCTGGTGTCGAACTCCGACGCCCACTCGCCCGGCAAGCTCGGCCGCGAAGCGACCACGTTCGACTGCGCGATCGACTATTTCGCCATTCGGCGGGCGCTCGAAAGCGGCGACGGCTATGTCGGCACCGTCGAGTTCTTCCCCGAGGAAGGCAAGTACCACCTCGACGGCCACCGCAAATGCGGCGTCAAGCTCTTGCCGCAGGAAACGCTGGCCCAGGGCAACCGCTGTCCGGTGTGCGGCGGCCCGATGACCATCGGCGTCCTGCACCGGATCGAGACGCTCGCCGACCGCAGCGCAGCCGAAGCGCTGCCGCCGCCGACCGCGGGCGAA
>JASHQO010000033.1 GCA_030039105.1 Xanthobacteraceae bacterium | reverse complement strand
TCGCCATGTTGTCGACGCGCTTGACCGGATCGTCCACCATCATGATCTCGGCGTCGAGCTGCAGCACCTTGTCGATCGGACGCGCGCTGTGGCAGTTGCGGAAGAATGTGTCGACGAATTCGCGACTGTAGTCGCCGTTCATCAGGGCGGGAGCGACCAGTTCGCCCATTTCGGCGTGGTCGCGGTCGAAATAAAGGCGCGCATAATCCTCGGCGGCGTCGTTCGAGCGCATCAGCTTCGGATACCAGTGGTAGCCGCCGAATATCTCGTCGGCGCCCTGCCCGCTTTGCGCGACTTTCACGTATTTCGAAACCTCCTGCGACAGCAGATAGAAGCCGATGGCGTCGTGACTCATCATCGGCTCCGACATCGCCGCCACCATGCCCGGCAGCGACTCGATGGCGCGCGAACCGTCGACGCGGATGCGATGATGGTCGGTTTCGAAGCGTTGCGCGATCAGGCCGGAATAGCGAAACTCGTCGCCTTCGACGTCGCCGACGGTCTCGAAGCCGACCGAGAAGGTGCGCAGATCGCCGTGGCCAAGCTCGGCGAGCAAGGCCACGATCAGCGAGCTGTCGAGCCCGCCGGACAGCAGCACCCCGACCGCAACGTCGGCGACGCGCCGCCGCTCGACCGCTTTGCCGAGCGCGACGCGGATCGCCTCTTGCCATTCGATTTCCGTGATGCCGCGATCGCCCGATCGCGCCGCGACATCGAGCTGCCAGTAGGTTTCCTGGCGCCGGCGGCCGTCGGGCTCGACGACCAGGATCGTCGCCGCCGGCAGCTTCTTGACGCCTTTGAAGATGGTCTTCGGCGCCGGCACGACGGCATGCAGGCTCATGTAATGGTGCAACGCCGCGGCATCGATCGTGGTATCGACGCCGCCGGCGGCCAGCAGCGCCGGCAGGGTCGACGCGAAACGGAAAACGCCGGCACCGTCGGTGTAGTACAGCGGCTTGACGCCGAGCCGGTCGCGCGCCAGCACGACGCGACCCGAGTTACGCTCCCAGATCGCGAAGGCGAACATGCCGTAGAAGCGCTCGACGCAGCGCGGCCCCCACGCGGCATAGGCCTTGAGGATGACCTCGGTGTCGCCGTGCGAGAAGAACTGAAAGCCCTTCGCCGCAAGCTCGATGCGCAGCTCGCGATAATTATAGATACAGCCGTTGAACACGATGGCCAGGCCGAGCTGTGCATCGACCATCGGCTGCTGCGACGCGGCGGCGAGATCGATGATGCTCAGGCGGCGATGACCGAAGGCGACGCGATCCTGCATGAACGCGCCGCCGGCGTCCGGCCCGCGCGCCTGCATCCGCTCCATCATGGCTGCGATGCAGCCACCGGCGGCGCTCCCATCGAAGGTCACTTCACCGCAAATGCCACACATTCTTTTCTTGTCCGAAAGCAAATCCCCGTGCGGCAACGCCCGACTGGCGCCGCATTCGATAACGCTTACGATCCGAGGCTGGTTCCCCCCGCGCCGCGATGGGCTTGAAAAGCCTGGGCAAACCCGGTTGGTGGGGAGCGCGACGGGTTCGGGGCAGAGGTGAAAAACATGGGCGCTCGCGACGGCTCAAGCTACATTTCAAGGCTCAAGGCGCATCCGCGCGACGTTTGGATCGCCGGACGCAAGGTCGGCGACGTCACCAGCGATCCGGTGTTTCGCCGCCCGGTTGCGGCCATGGCGCGGCTCTACGATTGCCAGATCGATCCGCAATTGCGCTCGACCATGACGTATCTGCCCGACGACGGCGACGAGCCTGCCGGTGTGTCCTTTATTATTCCGCGCACCCACGCGGACCTGGTGCACCGGCGCAAGGCGATGCAGGTCTGGGCCGAAGCGACGTTCGGCACCATGGGCCGCTCGCCGGATTTCCTGAACACGGTGCTGGCATCGATGGCCGACGCACCGGAATTCTTCGCCGAAGTCGGCGTCGGCTGCGCCGACAACGTGCAGCGCTACTATCGCCATTGCCGCGACAACGATCTCTTCCTCACCCACACGCTGGTCAATCCGCCGGTCGATCGCAGCAAGTCGGCGTCGCAGCAGGCCGACGAATATGCCTATCTCGGCATCGTCGAACGGACCAAGGACGGCCTGGTCGTGCGCGGCGCCAAGATGCTGGCGACCCATGGCCCGACCGCCGACGAGCTGATGGTCTATCCGCTGCCATTCTCGGTGCGGCCCGGCGAGGAGAAATATGCGCTCGCCTTCGCCATCCCGGTCGGCACCAAGGGCTTGCGCTTCATCTGTCGCGAGCCGTTCGACCGCGGCGACCAGTCGGAATGGGATCATCCGCTCGGCTCGCGTTTCGAGGAGCCCGACGCCATGGCGATCTTCGACGACGTGCTGGTGCCGTGGGACCGCGTGTTCCTGCACGGCAATGTCGAGCAGGCCAACACGCTGTTCGCGCGCACGCGCATGCAAAGCCATACCGGCCATCAGACCGCGGTGCGCGGGCTCGCCAAATGCGAATTCATGACGGCGCTGGCGATCGCGCTGTCGCGCAGCGTCAAGACCGATACCTTCATCCACGTGCAGGAGCAGCTCGGCGAATGCACCGGCTATCTGCAGCTCATCGAGGGCGCCATCGTCTTGTCCGAGCTGAAAGCCGAGCCGAGCGGCCACGGCACCTTGCAGCCGGCGCTCGAGCCGCTGCAGGCGCTGCGCTACCACATCCCGCGCTTCTACGAGCGCATGGTGCGGTTGACGCAAGTGCTCGGCGCCGGCGGCATTCTCGCCAATCCGACCGAGGCCGATTTGCAGTCCGACATCGGCGGCGACATCCGCCGCTATTATCGCGGTGCCGGCATCGAGGCCGAGGCGAAGATCCGCTTGTCGAAGCTCGCCTGGGACGCCACCGGCACGCAGTTCGGCCAGCGCCAATTGCAATATGAGCGCTATTATGCCGGCGACCCGGTCCAGACCGGCGCCGCAGCCTATCGCATGTTCGATCACAAGCCGCTGCTGGCGATGGTCGACCGCGCGCTGCGTCTGTCATGAGGAGCCTTGCCGTGAAGAGACTGTTTTTGGCCGCCTCATTTGCTTGGCTGAGCATCAGCGGCGCCGTAGCGCAAAATTATCCGTCGCGGCCGATCACCGTGGTTGCGCCGTTCCCGCCGGGCGGACCGTCCGACGCGCTGGCGCGAATCCTTTCAGGCCCGATGCAAGAGGCGCTCGGCCAGCCGATCGTGATCGAGAACGTGGCCGGCGCCGGCGGCACCATCGGCGTCACCCGCGTCGCCCGCGCCGAGCCCGACGGCTACACCTTGCTAATCGGGCAATGGAGCACCCAGGTCGTCAATCCGGTCACCTATAATCTCGCCGTCGACGTGGTGAACGATTTCGCGCCGATCGCGCTGCTCGCCAACACGCCGCAAATCATCGTGGCACGGAAGGATTTTCCCGCGGCCGATTTGCGCGCGCTGGTCGCCTGGCTCAAGGCCAATCCCGACAAGGCGCAGGCGGCGACGGTCGGCGCCGCCGGCGGCGCGCAGGTGGCCGGCATGTACTTTCAGCAAGTCACCGGCACCCGCTTCGGCTTCGTGCCCTATCGCGGCGGCGCGCCGGCGATGCAGGATCTGATGGCCGGCCGCGTCGATATCATGTTCGATCAGGCCGCCAACGCCATCACCCAGGTGCGCGCCGGCACCATCAAGGCCTATGCGGTGATGACCGAACAGCGCTGGCACCTCGCTCCCGACATTCCGACCATCGACGAATCCGGCGTGCCGGGCCTGCACGTGTCCTATTGGCACGCGCTGTTTGCGCCCAGGGCGACGCCGCCGGACATCGTCGCCAAGGTCAACGCCGCCGCGGTCGGCGCGCTGGCCGATGCCAAGGTGCAGCAAAGCTTCGCCGTGCAGGGCCAGGATATCTGGCCGGCCGCGCAGCAGACGCCGCAGGCGCTCGGCGCCTTCTACAAGGCCGAGACCGAGAAGTGGTGGCCGGTAATCAGGGCGGCCGGGCTGAAAGTGGAGTAAGGCGTTGTTTCCCGGATGCGGTGCAGCACGAAGTGGTGCACCGCTGATCCGGGATCGCGCTGGACTCCGAGGGCGCGACGATCCCGGGTCTGCAGCGCATCACTTCGTGCTGCGCTGCGCCCGGGAAACCCGAGCGCGCGATTACACCCGAAAGCGCCGGTGCAGCGCAATCACGGCGGCGAGGCTCAACAGCGCCGTCGCCATCATGTAGTAGCTCGGCGATAGCTTCGAGCCGGTGACGTCGACCAGCGATTGGGCAATGGTCGGCGCAAAGCCGCCGAACACCGCAACGCCGATATTGTAGGACAGCGACAGGCCGGAGACCCGCGTCGCGGTCGGGAACACCTTGGCCATCAGCGACGGCAGCGCGCCGCTATAGAACGATTTCAACAGGCCGAGCCAGCACACCATCGCGACCAGCACCGGGAACGAAGCGTAGGCGCCGAGCAGGACGAAGGCCGGATAGGCCGACACGGCGAACAGCACCGCGGCGCCGATCATGATCGGAATCTGCCCGATCTTGTCGGCCCAGATGCCGACGAACGGCACCACCACCGCCTGCAGCGCGGCGGCGGCCATCGCCGCGGTGAAGCTCACCGACGGCGAAAGGTGCAACTCCTTGATGGCGTAGCCCGGCATGTAGACGATCATGTATTGCGACGAGGTCGAGGCCACGACGGCGCCGATGGTGAGAACGAGTCGATCCCACTGCCCGACCAACAGCTCGTGCAACGGCGCACGCGCGGCGCCGGCATCCAAAAACTCCGGCGTTTCGTCCATGTGAGCGCGCACGTAATAGCCGATCGGTCCGATCAGCAAGCCGAACGCGAACGGAATGCGCCAGCCCCAGGCCTGTAGCTCGGCGGCCGACAGCGTCGAGGTCAGCAGCACGCCGAAGCCGGTGGCGATCAGCGCGGCCAGGCCCTGGCTCGACCATTGCCAACTGGCGAAGAAGCCGGCGCGGTCCGGCCGGTGCTCGACCAGAAACGCGGTCGAGCTGGCGAACTCGCCGCCGACCGAAAAACCCTGGACCAGCCGCGCCGCGATCACCAGCGCCGGCGACAGCAGGCCGAGCGTGTCGTAGCTCGGCATCAGCGTCATCAGCCCGGTGCCGACGGTCATCAGCAGGATGGAGAGCGTCAGCGCCTGCTTACGGCCGCGCCGGTCGCCATAGGCGCCGAGGAAGATCGCGCCGACCGGCCGCGCCAGGAACGATATGCCGAACGAGGTGTAGGTGACGAGGAGCGACACCGCCTCGTCGGCCGCCGGAAAGAACACCTTGGCGATGACGACGGCGAAATAGCCGTAGACCAGGATCTCATAGAACTCGAGCGCGTTGCCGAGCGACGCGGCGACGATGAGGCGGGCCGCCTCCCCTGCCCCCGGTCCCGAACCGCGGCCGGCGCCATACTCGGCGCCCGGCGTTGCCGTCGTCACGCTCATCGCCACGCATCGCGTTTGCTGTTTCTCGTTAGACCGTAGCTGCTGCACCGAACGGAGTAAACGAAGCGGCCGCGGGGTCGCACGCGCTCGACAAGCGGTCCGATTTCGGAAAAGATCACGAGCAAGCGACAGGCTTGGCTGGGGGAAACGACATGGCGGAGACGACGGTGACAGTGGCGGCGCGGCTCGACCGGCTGCCGCCCACGCCCTACGCACGCAAATTGATCATGCTGATTTCGCTCGGCGGCTGGTTCGAGTTCTACGACCTGTTCTTCACCGCCTACGTGGCGCTCGGCCTGTTCAGGGCGAAAATCTTCACGCCGACGACGCAAGGGCTGTTCGACCTCAACGGCTTTGCCAGCTTCGTCGCCGCGCTGTTCGCCGGCCTGTTCGTCGGCACCTTCGCGTTCAGTTGGCTGTCCGACCGGTTCGGCCGCCGCTCGATCTTCACCTTCGCGTTGTTGTGGTACTCGGTCGGCGCCTTCATCATGGCGTTCCAGGACACGCCGCAGACGATCGACCTGTGGCGGTTCATCGCCAGCGTCGGCCTCGGCGTCGAGCTGGTGAACGTCGACACCTATGTGTCGGAGCTGGTGCCGAAGGGCCAGCGCGGCCCGGCCTTCGCCTTTAACCAGTTCATCATGTTCACCGCGGTTCCGGTGGTGGCGCTGCTCGCGTGGTGGCTGGTGCCGCTGCAGTTCGCCGGCCTGGACGGCTGGCGCTGGGTGGTGATCATCGGCTCGATCGGCGCGCTGTTCATCTGGTGGATCCGCCTCGGCCTGCCGGAATCGCCGCGCTGGCTCGAGCAGCACGGCCGCGGCGCGGAGGCGGAGCGCATCGTCGCCGAGATGGAGCGGCAAGCCCGCGCCGAAACCGGCGCCGAGTTGCCGCCGCCGGAAGTCGTAACCGGCGAGGCCGAGCGCAAGACCGGCGACTGGATGGAAATGTGGAACGACACCTATCGCCGCCGCACCATCATGCTGGTGATCTACAATCTGTTCCAGACCATCGGCTATTACGGCTTCATGAGCTGGGTGCCGACGCTGCTGATTTCACAAGGCGTCGGGACGACGAAGTCGCTGGCCTACACCTTCATCATCGCCATCGCCGCGCCGGTCGGGCCGCTGATCGGCATCTATTTCGCCGACCGCTTCGAGCGCAAATGGCAGATCGCCTGGGCCGCGGCCGGCATCGCCATATTCGGCCTGCTGTTCGCGCAGCAGACCAGCGCCGTCGGCGTCATCGCGTTCGGCCTCCTCATCACGCTGTGCAACAACTGGATGTCGTTCTCGTTCCACGCCTATCAGGCGGAGCTCTATCCGACCCGCATCCGCGCGCTGGCCATCGGCTTTGTCTATTCGTGGAGCCGGTTCTCCGCGATCTTCTCCGGCTTCATCATCGCCTTCCTGCTCGGCCGTTACGGCACCATCGGCGTGTTCGGCTTCATCGCCGGCGCCATGGCGATCGTGTTCATCGTCATCGGCGGCTTTGGCCCACCGGTGACGCAGCGGCGGCTCGAGGCGATCGCGACCTGACACGGCGGCATTGCGGCGCCGGCACGTTGGGTCGGGTTGCGTAGCGGTCGCGTTGCGAATTGCCGCTCAGGCGGACTGAGCCCGGGCGGAATAACGCAGCGTATTCCGCCATCTCGCGTCGCCAACCAGCGGCGGATTACGCCTTCGGCTAATCCGCCCTACGCGCTGAGGCCGGTGGCGTAAGATGATCCCAAGAGGATTGGCGTTATTTCATGAAAGGCCGCATCCACTACCGCAGCACCCCCATCAAGCCTCGCGGGATGTTCAAGGAAATAGGTGTGGGCGCATTTGCCCTCAGCGATGGCCGCCTTGGATTTCTCGTATTCTGCGAAGCGCCGCACGGTCCAAGTGCCCGATGGGGTTACGAACTCAAGTTCTTCTGGATCACCGGGAAGGAGAAGATTGACGACGAAAAAACTTAACATCGAAGCCCCTCGCTACTGCGCCATCGGAGATAGTCACGCCTCCCGTCAAGTCAATCAGGTAATTTTGGTCGACTTAGAGAGTTGGGTCATCGCTCTCAGCACAATATCAAGTCCTGCGCCCACCTTGCCGCTATATAGGGCGAACCCGTCGCCCAAAACGTTCGTGTTTTTCACATTAGAAATCACGAAATTCTCGATCAAGTATCTGGCGTTTAAAATTCCAGCGTTTGGATAAGGTAGAAAAGGCCAGTGATAGTTCGGATTGTCTAATCGCTCGATCCTTGGATCAAATTTGTGGCGTCCGCGATAGACTGCTTCAAGCGCATTATAGGTTGCGTCGAAATCATAGCCTTCGGGCGTTTTTATAAAACCTGTCATCGCGCCCCGTGTTATTGCTCGCGCGGTATCTTGACTGAATTGAGTGGACGCAGCTTGGACGGCGCAATGCGCAAAAAGGCGGATATAGAGAGTAGTTTTTGACGCAGGAATGCCGTGAGTTTCTAGATATTGTTCCGGTGTTAGTGACGTGTCCCTATCCCAAAAGTCGTCGAAAAAGAGCCCCAATGATACTCCGGCATCGCTCACAAGAAACTCATTCGCCCAACGGGTAGCCGTGAGGCCAAATTCTTCCGGTGTGATCTTCGTTTTGAAAAGGCCGAACATGATCCACTAAGCTCGTTAGGGAGCTATGGCAGGATTTCTTTGTACAGTCGCAATATCGCGGAGTGGTCCGTACCGCGCTCAGCGAATGCGAGCAGTAGGGCTTCGTTGCCTTTCTGCATCATTTGTTGGCGGACATGCAGGACGGCTTCCGCCGCCGTCATTCCTCTCTCGTCCGCCGGAAAGCGAACCATATGGCTGACGATTTGGAGCGGAGGGCGACCCGCCACGGTGATGTTGTCGATTGACGGGAATTGAAGGCAGATCACGTCGCCATCAAGCCAAATCTTGCCCTTATGAGCAGGACCATCTAGCCCCAACTGAGATGAGTTGGTCTCACACACTTTGGCCTTGCCATCATCACCAACACGCAAAAAGAAGGGCATCTCCTCGCTCCGCGCTCAGCGCCGTAACTTTTCAGCATGTGCAATTAAACGCGCCTTCACGCTCGCTTCATTGCCCGGTGCCCAAAGGTCTCGTTCCTTGCGAAGCACGTTTAATAACCCCTCGCGCGCAGCTTTTGCCCTTGCAAAGCAAACCATGCTGCCCGGAATATGATAGGAACGCCCGTCGAAGGAAAAATCTTTTGTTGCCTGACCGAGCCAAATTTCGTCGCCGTCGAGCCAAATGGTACCGTGCGACGGTGGAAATTTTTGATTGTCCATCTCGGCGACGCTGTACGTTAGATCGTCTGAGGTTGGTGCGGCAGATTTTTGTTCCGAAGCAGGCACCACGTCATTTAGACTGATTTGTAGTTCTCTTGCGACTTCTAAAGCGAAAGCTCCCTGTTCCTTGCGGGAGGAGAATGACCCAAGTGACCATCCGCCAGTCATGCTACCGTCCCTGTCTAACGTAACGAGCAACACTACGAACTCACCGGGATTTGGTTCGTGCATCCACACCGCATAGCCATTTGGGTTTTTACGAACCTCGCTGGAAAATGCCCTGACTGCATCCATGCCTACGGGTGAAGGCGTTTCAGCACTCCTCGGCGGTTCAACTGTTTGTGCTTCTGACTTCGTTGGCTGTGTCGGCGTTGATGGGCCGATCTTCGATGCAAAATGCCCGCGCGTGGGTCGGGTGTTTGACGAAAGTCGCTGGCCCTGTTCAATAAGATGCGTGATCGTCATCGACCACGGCCCGCTTTCGGATAGAGTTTGAAATTCAGGTCCCCAGACAGCGCGTCGCGACATCGTGCGCAAGTATTCCAGTTGTGAGCCGACGCGACGGTAAACTGTTATGAATTCCTCGTCCTCGCCTTCCTTATTTCTAAATTTGAAATAGTGCTTCACGTAACTAGGATCGTCATCAACGAGAACAAACTCCCGCAGCTTCATTGCGAGCACGGGGTTCATCAACTCTGCAATTTCGCGATCCCGCCGATTAAAGAGGTCGCCAAAAAGACCCATCCGAGCCTCCCCGCCAAGTCCGGCGGGGACAAATGGTATCATGCGGACCTGTCTCGGGCTCGGGAAGTTTACGGTCCCAGACGAAGCTCAAAAGCTTTCCAAGCCTGTCACCAATAGCTGTCGCCACTGCCGCCAAAAGGCCTGTTAAGTCATTGATTTTATTAGTTGGTGGGCCCGGGAGGACTCGAACCTCCAACCAAGCGGTTATGAGCCGCTGGCTCTGACCATTGAGCTACGGGCCCGCCCGGTCTGCTCTTACATCTATTATGCGGACGTGTCAGGTTTTTGCCGGCCGGTGGCTTCAGCCGCCTCGCGCCGCAAGCTGGCGGCGTAGCGCCTTCATTTCCTCGAAGCGCGCGGTCACGTCGCGCATGATGGCGATGATGTCAGAGACCCGCCCGTCGGCGCCTTTGAGCGCGACGGCAGTGAACTCCACCGACACCTGGGCGCCGTCCTTGCGGCGTCCCGGCGCCGACAGCAGATGGCCCTGCGGATAGCGGCTTTGGCCGCTCGCCATCATCTTGTGGAAGCCGTCCCAGTGCCGCGCCTGAAGCCGTTCCGGGATAATGATGTCGAGCGACTGGCCGCAGGCCTCTTCGGCGGTGAAGCCGAAGATGCGCTCGGCGCCGGCGGACCATAGGCAAATCGCGCCGTCGCGGTTGCAGACGATCACCGCGTCGGATGCCGCATCGAAGATGGCATCGGCGACGCGGGCGCGCAGCGCGGCATCGTCACCCGGCATGAGCGGCCTCGCCGGCGTTGCGCGCCGGCGCAATGGCGAGCGTCGCGCGCAAGCGGCGGCGGCGCGGCTCGACCAAGTCGGCGAGCGTGTAGCCGTCGAGAACGTCGAGAAACGCCGCGCCGGCCTGTTCCAGCGCGCCGCGCAGCACGCAGCAGCGTTTGATGGCGCACGGCGCTTCGACGGGCGCGAAGCAGGTCACCAGCGCCATGTCGGGCTCGCTGTCGCGCACCACCTCGCCGAGCCGGATTTTTGCCGCGTCCTTCGCCAGCCGCAGGCCGCCGCCGCGGCCGCGCACGGTCTCGACATAGCCGCCGGCGCCAAGCTCGTAAGCGACCTTCATCAGATGATTGCGCGACACGTCGTAGGCCTTGGCGATCTCGGCGATCGTCGCCAAGCCATCCTCCTTGAGCGCCAGATACATCAGAAGACGCAAAGCGTAGTCGGTATAGACGGTGAGGCGCACGGCTCCCTCCGCAGCGTTCCCTGCAAAAAGAAGTATTCATGATATTGCTTTTTTCCGAGACTGTCTATAACATATATTGGAAATACTTCTTTGAACGGGTGCACCGTGAGCTCCGACCGGATCAGCGAAGACGCCATCCACCGCCTAATCGACGCGTTTTACGAAAAAGTCCGCGCC
>JASHQO010000032.1 GCA_030039105.1 Xanthobacteraceae bacterium | reverse complement strand
CCGCGCCACGGCTACGAGATCATCAAGCTCATCGAGGAGAAGACGGCGGACTGGTACTCGCCGAGCCCCGGCATCGTCTATCCGACGCTCACCTATTTGGAAGAAGCCGGCTACGTGACCGCTTCAACGGAAGGCGCCAAGAAGCTCTACGCCATCACCGATGAGGGCCGCGCCTATCTGGCGACCAACCGCGAATTGGCTGACGTCGTGCTCGACCGCCTCGCCGCGCTCGGCGAGCGCGTCAACCGCTGGCGCCGCACCGCGCGGGGCGAGGAGCGCGAGCAGCGCCGCGCGCTGCCGCAGCTCGTCGAGGCGACGTTGCAGCATTTGCGCGAGACCGTCGGCAAGCGGCTCGACAACGATCCGGATGCCGAGGCGCGGCTGGTCGAAATTCTCGCCCGCACCGCCGCGGAGCTGCAGCGCTCATGAGGCTTTGAGAACGTCCGGCGTGCGCACGTGCTCGGGCCGAATCCCCAAGCCCAGCAGCCGCGCCGGAATGCGGCGCAAAACCGGAAAGACGTTGAACGCCCGGAACACCAGCGGCGGCTTCGGCCGCTTCTGGCTTTCCAGCACGCGATTGATGATGCGTTTCTGAATGGTCAGCTGCAGCCGCTGGATGAACCGCACCGGCAACGTGCGCCGCTCCTGGATCGCGCGCAGATCGTCGTCGCTGACCGTGCGCGACTTGAGCGGTGCGGCCAGCCGGTTGGCGGCGGCGACCGCGTCCTGCACCGCGACGTTGACGCCGACGCCGCCGATCGGCGACATCGCATGGGCCGAATCGCCGATGCAGATCAACCCCGGCCGCCACCACTTGCGCAGCCGGTCGACGGCGACGGTCAGCAATTTGACGTCGTCGAAGCTTCTCAGCTCGCCGACGCGACCGGCGAGGAACGGCGACATCGCCACCACGCGCCGGCGGAACGCATCGAGGCCCTCCGCCTTGACGCGGTCGATGCCGCCTTTGGGAATGACATAGGCGCACTGCCAGTAGTCGCCGCGGTCGAGCATGATCATCATCCTGCCGGCTTCGATGTGGCCGAACGTCTCGGCGCTGTCGGTGGCGTTGCGGGTCAGGCGAAACCATAAGACGTCCATCGGCGCGCCGTAGTCGTCGCTGTGCAAGCCGGCTTTGTCGCGCACGGTGGAATGGCGGCCGTCGCAGCCGACCGTGAGCGCGGCGCGGACGGTGAGCGTCCCGTCCGGCGTGTTGGCGCGCAAGCCGACGATGCGGCCGCCGTCCTCGACCAGGTCGGTGGCTTCGGTCTTCATGTGCAGGTCGAACGTCCGGTAGCGCTTGCCGTGCGCGGCCAGAAAATTGAGAAAATCCCACTGCGGCATCAGCGCAACGAATTTGCAGTGGGTCGGCAGGTGGCTGAAATCGGCCATCGGAATGCGCGCGTCGCCGATCTGGGCGGTGAGCCGCTCGATCTTCTGGTGCGGCACTTCGAGGAACGCATCGAGCAGGCCGAGCTCGTGCATCAGTTCGAGCGTCGAGGGATGCACGGTGTCGCCGCGGAAGTCGCGGAAGAAGTCGGCGTGCTTCTCCAGCACGACGACGGGAACGCCGGCGCGGGCCAAGAGGAAGCCGAGCATCATGCCCGCGGGTCCGCCGCCGGCGATGCAGCATGTCGTGGTGATGGTCGCGTCGGCCATGGCAGCTCCCCGGTTGGCGCTCACTCTACAGTCAAACGTCTCGTCCGCCACTCCGCTCCAACGCAAACGCACGACGCCGAGCAGCGACCTGCCGACCGGCGCGCCTTGCGACACCGACGGCAAAGGTCCAATCTGACACGACTTGCCGCCACGCCGCGCCCGGAGCCGACAAATAATAATGTTCGCCAAGATCAACCACGTCGCCATCGTCAGCGAGAACTACGCCAAGTCGGCGCTGTTCTATCAGGCCGTGTTCGGCATGCGCACCTCGGACAAGACGCGGGTCAGCCGGGCGCAGACCGTGGGCGACGGCTATGTCGGCCTCAACATCAATCCGCGCCGCGCCGGGCGCTCGGCCGGCCTCGATCACTTCGGCATCGAGGTCGAGGATGCCGAGACCGCATTCGAGCGCATCGCTAAGAAATATCCGAGGGTGAAGTGGCTGCAGCGGCCGCCGAACCGGCCGTTCGCCGGCATCTCGACCCACGATCCGGACGGCAACATGTTCGACATCTCGCAGAAGACCATGGCCAACCGCACCTCGGTGTACCGCGACCAGGAAGGCAACGGCCAAGTCAATCCGCGCCACATCGACCACGTGGCGCTGCGCACCATGCGCCCCGACGACATGGCCGAGTTCTATCGCGACGTGTTCGAGCTGGTGCCGGCCAACACGCGCGCCGGCGACCGCAACCATTACCTCAGCGACGGCCACATGACGCTCGTCATCATGCCGTGGGACATCGCCGACTATGAAGGCACCGGCATCATCGCCGCCGGCATGGACCATATCGGCTTCAAGGTCGAGAACGTCGCGACGTTCAAGGACGACGTCGAGGGCATCGCCGCCAACAACCCGCTGCTGGCGCCGGCCCCGGTCGGCACCGGCGCCGAGGGCGAAAAGCTGCTCGACCTGTTCCGCCGCTCCTGCCCGCTCGGCCAGCACCAGATGGCCGATTGCGACGGCGTGCTGATCGACGTTGCCGCCGACTAGCCTTCCACGCGGCCTGGCCGATCCGGGCTTCATCGCCGCGGCGGCAAAGGAGCATCGGGAGATCGGCGAAGTCTCCGGCGCGCAGGTGGCAAAAATTCTCGATGACGCCTTGCCGCCGGACATCGCCAAGGCGGCGACCGGGGCCATGGGGAGCCATGGGAGGCAATTGGGGGGGGCCATTGGGGGCCGTGGGAGGTAGCGGCGGCGGCGGCGAGTAAACTGCCATCGTCGCGGCAAATCCCACTCACATTTCCGCCGCAACCGCAGTGCTAGAACAACGGGCCGCGCCGTCGCTGAAATCATGCGTCTTGCCCTGATCCTCGCCGTTCTCGTTTCGCTCGCGCCGTTCGACGCGGCCGTTGCCCAACTTGCGGGCACCGGCAATTTTCATATCAATTGGGAGGTCAAGAACCGTTTCCGCCTGTTCCGCCACGAGGCCGATTTCCAGCGCCAGGTCACGGCCGCCAGCAGCGGCGACGGCGTGCTGGCGGCCGAAGACCGGCTCGAGCGCGACAGCGGCGGGCTCGGCTGGGCCAAGGACGTGGTCGGCAATCTCTGCACCGACAAGTTCGGCAACCTGACGCCGACCTGCGACCGCGACGGCACCAAGGAGAACTATCTGTCGCCGAGCGATCACCGCATCGCGGTATCGCTGTCGGGCAGCGCCCCGCAAGGCGCCACCTGCGCGTGGACGTTCGACGACGGCCAGGGCGCGCTTCGGCAAACCGACGCGCCGTGCGAGGGCGTCGTGTCGCTGCGCGTCGCCTCCGGCCGCACCACCGTAGCGACCGTCGATGTCCCGCTCGGCGACGGCACCGCGCAGCGGGTCGTCGCCGAAATCGCGGTGCGCGATCTGCTCATCGCCGGCCTGGGCGATTCCATCGCCGCCGGCGAAGGCAATCCCGACCGCGCCGTCGAGCTCGACGGCACGTTCTGCTTCAAGCGCTTCCTGCACGGCTCGACCGGCGGCCAATATTACCGGCCCGGCCGCGCCGGCTATACCGACGATCGCTCCTGCGAGAGCGGGCCGTCGACGCCGGCGGCAGCGCTCGACTGGGCGCGCCATGGCGCGCGGTGGATGAGCCCGGGCTGCCACCGTTCGCTCTACAGCTATCAGCTCCGCACCGCGCTCACGCTCGCCGTCGAGCAGCCGCACGTGGCGGTGACGTTCCTGCCGCTCGCCTGTACCGGCGCCACCATCGGCTCGGGCATCTTCGGCAGCCAGGCGGCCGACGATTGTCCGTGGGTGGTCGGCGTCGATAGCTGCTCGGGGTCGTCGCCGTCGCAACTGGTCGAGCTCAAGGAGCTGATGGCGGCGGCGCGCAAGCAAAATCCGCAACGCAACCTCGACCTGATCCTGCTCACGATCGGCGCCAACGACGTCAATTTCGCCGGCCTCGTCGCCAACGTCATCGTCGAATCGCCGACCGAGCGGCTCTTGCTGCGCCAGGGCGGCTCGATCGCGGCGCCGGCCGATTCGCAAAAGCTGCTCGACGGCGACCTGCCGGACGAATTCGGCCAGTTGCGCACGGCGCTCAAACCCTATGTCGGCGGCAATCTTGCCCGCGTCGTTTATGTTTCCTACGGCAATCCGGCGATGCAGGCGCCGGGGCAAACGTGCCCGGGCGGCCGCGACGGCCTCGACGTGCATCCGGCGTTCGGCGCCGACGCCGAGCGGATGCGCGCCGCCGACGCCTTCGTCGACACCAAGTTCCTGCCGAAGCTGAAAATGCTGGCAACCTGCGACGGCAACAAGACCTGCCGCGATCCGATGACCGACCGCATGACGTTCATCGACACCCACCAGGCGGCGTTCGCGAGCCACGGCATGTGCGTGCATGCGCCGAGCGATCCCGATTTCGATCGCCAGTGCCTGTCGCAGACCGGCGACAGCTTCGAGACCGACGCCGCCAAGGCGGCCGACAACCCGATGGCCTGCGGCCGGGCGCCGAGCGACTACCAGCCTTACCTGCCGCGCGGGCGCTGGATCAGGACCGCCAACGACAGCTATTTCACCGCCATGACCTATCCCGAAGGCATGCCGGCGATGCTCAAGCCGAGCGACATTCACGACGCCATCTGGGGCGTGCTCAGCGCCGTCTACGGCGGCGCCGTGCACCCGACCGCCGAAGGCTATGCGGCGATGGCGGACGCCGCGCTGCCG
>JASHQO010000380.1 GCA_030039105.1 Xanthobacteraceae bacterium | reverse complement strand
CCGGCGGGGCGGCCGACGCAGCAACAGCAACCGGGCGGGCAACCCGGCGCGCGGCCGGCCCTGCAGCAACAGCAGCCCGCGGCGCGGCCGACGCTGCAGCGTCCGCCAGGCGCACGACCTGGGCCACGGGCGCCAAGCGGACAACGAAAACCGCCGCCGGAAAAGAAGGGCAAGGGCAATCGCTAACGCGACGCCCGCTGCAGCCGTTTGCTTTCGACGCGGACCGCCGCGCCGGACGCCGCCAGGCTGAGCCCGATCAGCACGAAGATGCTGCCGGTGCCGATCGCCGCCGCGACCACGCTGGCGAGAATTGGAATGACGGATTGGCCGATGCGGCTCGCCATGGTGCGCAGCGAATTCGCGGTGCCGATGGCGCCGCCGGTGGCGATGGCGAGCACGCCGGCGATGCTTGCGGTGATCGAAATGCTCAGCGCGAAGCCCGCGGTCCCGATCGCGAGATACAACAGCGGCAACGGCAGCGGCAACGCGATCAACGCGTAGGCGACGGCGCTGACGAAGGTGCTGGTCAAGGTGAGCGGGATGCGGCCGAAGGCGACGTGCAGGCGCGCATAGATCAGCCGCGACACCATCGAAGTAACGGCGCGGATCGCCAGCAGCGTGCCGACCGCATCGACGCTCATGCCGCGGTCGGCGCCAAGCAGCGGCAGGTAGACGACGATGAGATCCTGCGCCACCACGGTGACGACGCTGACCACGATGATCGTGGTCAGGCCCGGCGCAAACAATAGATCGCGCAGCGGCACCTTGGCGCGGTCGACCGGCAGCTTGTGCGCGCCGGCCGAGCGCGTCAGCAGCGCACAGCCCAAGGTCACAACCGCGCCGGCGATGCTCAGCTCGAACAGAAAATGCGTCGGCGGCACGCTGGCCGCGCCGCCGGCCAAGGCGACGATATAGGGGCCGACGCCCTGCCCTGCCGCGTTGGCGACCATGTAGTTGCCGATGGCGCGCTCCATGGCGCCCGGCCCGCTGCCGCAGCGCGTGCACTGAATCTGCTGGCTGACCACGAACAACAGATGCGCCGTGCCGAGGATCGCGGTGGAGATCAGAATTCCAGCCAAATTCGGCATCAGCACGAAGCCGATGCAGCCGACGATCAACAAACAGGCGCCGATCCAGGTCGTGACGGCATCGTAGCCGCGGTCGATGAAACGGCCGATCGGCACGCCGATGGCGATGGGCAGCAAGGCGTAGACCGCGGTGATGACGCCGAGCCAGACCACCGACAAATCAAGCTCGACGGCGCGATAGGTGGTGGCGACGCGCGCGATGGTGATGACGATCTGCTCGACGAACGCCGTGGCAACGATGGCAAAGAGCAGGCGGTTCATGCCGGTAATCAGGCCAAACGCACGTTCTTGGTGAAATCGTAACCGGCCGCGTGCTCGGATTCGTAGACCTGCACGCGGCGCGACCGGTCGTAACGCGGATCGAGCACTTTCTTCAGGAACGCGAGCTGGAACGCCCAGGCCGCTTCGGCGGCGTCGCGCCGATAGCGGCCCGGCATGGTGTCGTTGAGCCAGCCGTGCGGCGCGCCGGGATAGACCTTGATCGTATAGGTCTTGTCGTGGCGATCGAAACTGTCGCGCAGGCGGCGCACGTCGGCGAGCGAGATGACGTGATCGGCCTCGCCGAAGATGCCGAGCACCGGGCAGTCGACGCGGGCGATCACCGCGTCGAGCGGTTTCGGGAACTGCTCGTTGACCTTCCATTCCTTGTCGCCGGCGGCGCCGTACCAGATCAACGCCGCGGCGATCGGATGCTCGGCGGCGAACACCAGCGGATGGCGGCCGGTCTGACACACGCCCTTTACCGCGATCTTGTTCGGATCGACCTGCGCCAGCGTCTTGAGCTCGGCAATGGCGGCCGCGATGTGCGCGTTCGATTCGGTATCCTTGATCGGATAGCCGACGTCGCCGCGATGCAGCGCCGCCTGGTCCGGATGCTTGTAGTAAAAATCCGGCGCGATGCAGACAAAGCCGTCGCCGGCGAAACGCTCCGCGAGGTCGAGCGTGTGCTTTACCAGGCCGTAGCGCTCGTGCATCAGCACGATGGCCGGAATTTTTTCGCGGCCGACCGCCGGCATGGCGACAAACGCCGGCAGGCCGCCGGCGCACCGAATGTTTTTGCTGACGATGTCCGGCACGATCTTCTCCCTACAGGCCAGCGGCAAACGCCGAAGCAAGCTTGCGACACGCCGTTGCGTCATCGAGCGCGGCGCTGACGGTGTCGATCCATGCGGCGGTGCGGTCGCTGCCGACCAGCGGAGCGAGCACGGCAACCGCCTTGGCGATGACGGCGGCGCGGTCGAGCGGTTGCTCGGGATCGCCAGTCGCCTCGACCACGCGCTGCTTGAGAATTTCTCCGCCGGCCTCGACCTCGACTTCCGCGGGCCAGTGCTGCGGATAGAACGGATCGAGATTGGCGTCGGCAATGATCTCGACCTTGGCGGCGAAGTCGACGACGTCGGACTTTTCCTGCGCCGCACTGCGGTCGACGTCGTAGAGGCGGTCCGCGTCGAGCGCGGCGAGCGCGATCTGGTGGGCGACGCTCACCATGGTGGATTGCCGCGCGCCCGGCTCGGCGCGGGTCGAGATCATCCCCGCATAGGCCGGGGGCACGCGCACCCGCACCTTGGCGATCGCCGCGGGACGCACGCCGGTGCAGATCGTGCTGAACGCCTCGATAGCGGCGATGCCCTGCTTGGCCGAGCAGAACGGTTTCATGCTCAGCGCGGCATAGACCGAGCTGGCGCCAAGCTTGCCCGTCAGATGCGCACAGTCGAGCGCAATGCCATGGCTGTCCGTCAGCCAGCTCTTGTCCAAAATGTCCGCATCGCCGCGATAGTCGGCGCGCGCCGCTTCGGCCGCGGCAACGCCGGCGGCGACCGCATTGGCGTAGAGAAACCAGCGCCCCGACGGCACACCATGGATGCGGCCGACACCGCCCGCCATCAGCATCGCCGCAAGCGACAAGGCGTGGCCGGTCCGGGCCTCGTTCAGCGCAAAAATGCGCGACGCCGTCGCCGCCGCCGCAACCGGTGCGGCCAGATAGGTCGGCCAGACGCCGCGATAGAGGATTTGCGGGCCGCGCACCGCGACGCCGATCCGCGTCATGATCTCGGTGCCGACCCAGATCGCGCTTGCAATCTCATCCGGCGCGAATCGCTGCGCCGCTGCCGCAAGCATCAGCGCCACCGGCACGACGCCGGCGCTCGGCGTGGTGCACGACGGCAGATGGATGTCGTCGATCTCGGTGAGCCGGATCGCCGCCGCCCGCCGGCCGATGCGGATGGCGAGCGCGCCGTCGTCGCCGAGCTTTTGCAGCGCCCTGCCCTCGGGGATGTGGGCGCCGGCCAGCGCCGCCACCGCGGTATCGGCGAAATGCAGCCGCAGCCGCTCCTGCTCCGCCGCCGCCAGGTCCGACGCCTTGGCGCCGGCGACGAAGGCGGCAAGCTCACTGATGACGCTCACGGCGGGTTTCCCAAGGCCAGACGGATTGTGTGTATCCCTCTCGGCTTCATAGCAGAAACCGGCTAGCCTTCGCACACCGCACTC
>JASHQO010000379.1 GCA_030039105.1 Xanthobacteraceae bacterium | reverse complement strand
AGGGCTTCGACGCGATTTAGAACCGGGTGGATGGTTGACCTCTGAGCTGAAAAAATTGCAGCACGATTTCTCAGTATATGCACAACGTCTGGAGAGTACCGACAGCCATCTCGACCGACTGATTACGACGGGCAAGCTCGCTCCTCAAGTCGCGTTCGACCAAGGCGCTACCGGACCGGTCGATCGTGCGTCGGGCCTTGATCGGGATCTGCGGCGCGACCACGCCTACGCGGCCTACGGAGAACTTCGACTGACGGTTCCCGTGCGAGACAGCGGCGACGCCCATGCCCGTGCCCAGGTCCGCATGGCTGAGATCGACGCAAGCTTCGCTCTGATTCATGAAGCGCTATCGCGGCTGCCAGACGGCCCCGTACGGAAGGATTGCACTGTTGCGCCCAACAGCGAAGGTCTGGGTTGGGCAGAATCGCCGCGTGGAACGCTGTTCTACGCCGTGCATATCGGTGCCGATCGCAAGCTTGCCCGCGTTAAGATCAAATCACCTTCGTTCTCTAACTGGCGCGCCTTTCCCTACACCGTCCATGAGACGAACATGATGGACTACGCGATCAACGAAGCGAGCTTCGGGCTGACGATCGCTGGTTGCGATCGATAGGAAGTCAACAATGCCGCTATGGACACTCATCGGCCTGTTGCAGGGCAAGCAAACCGCTCCTTGGCCGCTGCACGACGGCGAGGATGGTCAAGCCGGATTTATTGGTATGCCGCGCTATCATCCCGAGCGCTGCGAAGAAGGCTGCGAGGATTGCGCAGAGGCTTGTCCGACCCGGGCAATCACCGTTCGGACAGACGCCGGCAGCAGCGATCGGCTGGAAGTCGATTATGGTCGGTGCGTCGTATGCCAATTATGCACCGAGGCGTGCCCAACCCAGGCAATGGCTCCATCTGCTGATTGGGCCTTCGGTACGAGGCAGCGTGATGACTTGATCTGGCAAAAACGACTCCACCCGACGCCGGACGTACCAAGCAAAGCAACGAGTGGATTCCGGCGGAGCCTGCACGTTCGTCACGTCGACGCTGGTTCATGCAATGGCTGCGAGTCCGAGCTGCAGGCGCTCAATAACCCGTTCTATAACCTCCATCGTCTTGGTATCTTTTTCACTCCGTCGCCACGCTTCGCCGATCTTCTGCTAGTGACGGGACCAGTGACGTACGCAATGCTCAATCCCTTGCGCGCCACTTATGAGGCAATGCCCGATCCCCGCTGGGTGATGGCCGTTGGCACCTGCGCAGTCTCTGGCGGCATTGCCGAAGGGGGGTATGCCTGTGGCCACGGATTGGAGGGCGTACTTCCTGTCGATGTCTACCTGCCGGGCTGCCCGCCCAACCCCGCGGCGATTATCCATGCGCTATTGATGTTTCTTAATCGTATGCCGCAGCGCGTCTACGGAGGACAGCTTGCCAAATGACCTCTTAGCCGCGGCCGTCTGCGCTTGGTTCATTGCGGCGATTGTCGCACTATTTCGTCGTGCGCCGGTTCTCAGCCGAATCCTGCTCGTTGTCGGCTGCATTTGCGGGATCCTGGCCTGCCTGGTGAGCCTTCCCAACGACACCACGATAGTCGCTCTGCCGACGCAGCTTATCGGTCAACCAGTGAACTTCAAGATGACGGCTGCCGGGCTATGGCTATTCGGCTTCGGTTTGGCACCCGCTGCGCTGGCGTGTGCCCTGGCGAGTCCATCCCGGCAAGGTCAAGCCGGTTGGTTGTTTGGCGCCGCAGCAACCTTGATCGGCGCATTGGGAGTATTCGGCATCCAAGACGGCGCAGGCTTCTTGATCGTCTGGGAGATTATGAGCTTCGGCGGCGCAGTCATGCTGCTGAGCGAGAAGTTGTCGGCAGACGTTGGCCGGCCAGTCTTGTTCATGCTTGGCCTTCTGGAGGTAGGTGCACTCGCCGTCCTTGTCACCATTCTGCTGCTCGCATATCCGGCTCATTCATTCGCCTTCGAAGCCTTCCGCAGTGTGGCATCCAGCGTTCCTTACTGGATTGCGATTCTTGCCGGAGTTCTGCTCGTCGTTGGGTTCGGCGCGAAGCTAGGACTCCTCCCGTTCTACGAATGGTTTCCAGGTGCCTATGGTGCCGGCAGCGGTGCATCGGGCGCCCTATTGTCAGGCATCGTCACCAACGCTGCCTTCTTTGCCTTAGGCCGCGGCTTGCTCGATTGGGTGCCCGGTCAAACCGCAATAGGCGCCGCTGGCTTAGGCATCTTTGTAATTATTATTGCAGTCATCAGCGCCATTTTGTCAGCGCTATACGCCTTTCAGGAGGAAGATTGGCGAACGCTCTTGAGCTTTTCGTCGGCCGAGAATGCGTCGATTGCCGTCGCGATGTTGGGCGCGGCCCTGATCTTTCGCGCTGACGGCCATCAGGAGCTTGCGAGCCTTGCCTGGGTGGTCTCGCTTCTGCACTTGGCTGGACACGCATTGGCAAAGGGTGGACTCCTTCTCACCGCGGACGCCGTCTATCGCGCGACAGGCGGATACGCGATCTTCCACAACGACCTGCTACGCAGCGGCTCGTGGGTATTTGGGCTGGGCGCGCTGTTTGCTGCGATGAGCCTCGCTGCTATGCCCCCGCAAGCCGGCTTCGTCAGTGAGTGGTATGTATTCCAAACAGTATTTCAGGGCTTTCGTCTCGATTCTCTCGCCGGGCGTTTGATCATGGGGCTAGCTGGCGCAGGTCTTGCCCTCACGGTTGCCGTGGCATTTGCCACCTTCGTTAAGGTGTTGGGGATCGGACTGCTCGGTCGTTCGTCGCGACCCAAAACTTCGCTGTCCGTAGGATCAACTGTCGCTGTGGGCTTGCTTGGCTTAGCTGTGCTTGCGTTGGCGGTCGGAATGCCGGTTTGGTTGGATGCACTTCGTCTTGCGGTCGCATCGGAATTTGGGACGCAAGCGGCACGCGATATGCACGACGGCTTCCTGCTGGTTCCGCTGACTTCCAAGTTTGCTTTTATCTCACCGACGTTACTCGTGATCGTTATGCCGTTCCTGGCGCTGATCCCAATTATCCTTGTATTGGCAAACTGGCGATTCGCGGTACGGCGCGTACCGGTCTGGTACGGCGGTTTCGACCATGATCCGGAGCGCGCGTCGACGACAGCGCTCACGTTCTCTAACGCGCTGAGAACATTTTACAGTTTCATATACCGTCCAACGGAAGAAGTGCAGAGGGAGGCAAACGGCGCCGTGCATTACTTCGTTCAGCGCCTGGTCTTTACCCAAGAAGTCGCGCCAATCTTCGGTCCCCATCTGTTTGTACCGGCGATCCGAATGGTCTATTTCGCAGCCACCAAGCTCAGGGCGTTGCAGTCCGGGCACCTCAATTTTTATCTGGGCTTGATTGGCGGCCTTTTTGTAATCGTGCTTGCCTTGACTCTTTTTTAGGATAGTCTTTCGAAAATATCCTCGGCATATTGCCTCACAATGATCACCAAGCGGGGCGGCCTGTAGCGTCGACGGCTCGCGTATCAGTCCGAGTGGGGCATGACTTACGCACCGGCAGAAACGAGCCGACCACGCCAGCCGAAGTAATGTGACACACGCAAGCCGTGGGGATGGTTTTTCGTCGATTTCGGCAGGCCGCCCGACGAACCGGCTGCCTGCCCGGATTTCCATAGGGTCGGCACCGGATGACATCCATGATCGAGAAGCAGCTTACCCCTGAGACTTCGCTTGATCATCTAAAACATTTGCTCGCCAGGGAACCTGGAAATGGTCACCTCTTGGCCGCCAATCTTGAAGACAATCCAATATGCACTGTGTCTTACGATCACAGCGTTCCCTGCCTCATGGTGCGGTGGAAATGCTACACCACCAGCACGCAAATTCGTTACATTCATGAGTGCCTAATCGGGCTTCTCAAGAAGCACGGGGTCAGCAAAATACTGGGCGATGACACGGATTTGGTGAACATCGGCGACGCCGATCAGCGTTGGATCACCGGCGATTGGATGCCGCGGGCTGTTTCCGCGGGATTGCGCGCCGCTGCATCCGTTAGGCCGCGCGCTCATTTCGCGCAGATTTCCATCGAACAAATTCTATCATTTGTTCCCATCGGCTTGGTTATTCGCTCGTTCAACAGCCGTCACAACGCGCGCCAATGGCTGCGAGGCGTCTATCAACCGGGGACATATAGAATTCTCTACCATCGCTTCAGAGGAGGCGATCCGATCAATTCCTACGCGTTTTGGTGCGACGACCCCAACAGAGGATATTTCAAGCAGTTGGCGCAAGTCGCGCTGCGGGCGTTTTGGAAGCTCGATAACGGAGTACTTGGACCGTACATTCCGCGGCAGCCGTTGCCCGAATTGATCGTCATTGAAACCGAGACGGGCGAAGAAATCTGCTGCTGGTCGCTTGAAGATGAAATTCGCCGGCTAGATGACGACGACTGAGCAGGCGTCCGAGCGGAGCGCGGGTCGTGCTTCGAAGGATGTTCCATATTCCGGTCCCTCGCGCTTGAACAGAAAAGCTCGCATAGTAGAGAGGCCGATTTAGGCTTTCGCCCAATGCGGGCGCACCCCAACGGATTTTGCATCTCCTTGAAAATACTGAAATTTTGGGAAACGCTTGAAATCGCATTTCTCCTATAGTAGATCGCAATATTAATTTCTGGACGACAATAACTGATGTCTAAAACATGATAACTGCGGCGCAGCTTCGTGCAGCGCGCGCCATGCTTCGCATGGATCAGCGTACGCTCGCTGAACTATCGGGCCTGTCGCTACCGACCATCCAGCGTATGGAGGCGAGCGAGGGGGTGATCAGGGGCAACGTCGATTCATTAATGAAGCTCGTCGGCGCTCTTGACGCCAGCGGCATTGAGCTGATTTCCGACAACGCCGTAAGCTCCAGCGGCGGCCGCGGCGTGCGTCTCAAGAGACCGCCGGCATGACGTTGTGGATCACCCTGTCGTGCACAGCGATCCTGCTGTTGGTTGCGGTATTTGCCGTGGCCGCGGGGCGAGAGGCGGCCGCAACGTACGTCGTGTATGGCCTGTGCGCTCTAGCGGCGCTGACGTCGCTGCTCGCGACGTTGCAACATCTGCTCGGCCTCGCACCGCCTGCAATCGTGACGCTGCCCCTCGGTATTCCATGGCTCGGCGCGCATTTTCGCCTTGATGCGCTGTCCGCCTTCTTCCTTGCTGTCGTCGATCTTGGCGCCGTCACTGCGAGTATTTTTGCAATGGGCTATGGCCGCCACGAGGAGGCGCCGCTGCGCGTCTTGCCGTTCTTCCCGGCATTTTTGGTCGGCATGTCGCTCGTCGTCCTGGCTGACGACGCCTTCACGTTCCTGCTGTCATGGGAATTCATGTCGCTCACGTCGTGGGCGCTGGTCATGTCGCACCACCGCCTCCAGGAAAACATCCGAGCTGGGTACATTTATTTGGTCATGGCGAGCTTTGGCACGCTGATGCTTTTGCTTGCATTCGGCCTGCTTGCGGGCCCCGAGGGGCACTACACCTTCGCACAGATCCGCGCCGCCCACCCCACCGCGGGGCTCGCCGCCCTGGTGCTCATCCTGGCGCTGACCGGTGCCGGCTCCAAGGCTGGCCTTGTGCCGTTGCACGTCTGGCTGCCGCTCGCCCACCCGGCAGCGCCGAGCCATGTCTCGGCGCTGATGAGCGGGGTCATGACCAAGATTGCAGTGTACGGGTTCGTGCGCATCGTATTCGACCTCGCCGGCGAGCCGGCGTGGTGGTGGAGCATGGTCGTGCTGGCGGTCGGCGGCTTCACCGCCGTGATGGGCGTGCTGTACGCCCTGATGCAGCATGACCTCAAGCGGCTACTTGCTTATCACACGGTGGAAAACATCGGCATCATTTTCATCGGGCTTGGGCTAGCGCTGGCGTTCAAGACGTACGGGATGGCCACGGCATCGGCGCTCGCGCTCACCGCAGGCTTACTGCATGTCTTCAATCACTCGGTCTTCAAGAGCCTATTGTTCTTCGGGGCCGGTGCCGTACTCACAGCAACCGGCGAGCGTGACATGGAGCACCTCGGCGGCCTGATCCATCGCATGCCGCAGACCGCGTTCGTGTTTCTCGTCGGCTGCGCCGCGATTTCGGCGCTGCCACCGCTCAACGGCTTCGTGTCCGAGTGGCTTACTTTCCAAGCAATACTGCTGAGCCCTCAATTGCCGGCGTGGGGCCTCAAGTTACTGGTCCCCACCGTCGGGGCGTTGCTAGCGCTCTCCGCTGCGCTTGCCGCGGCCTGCTTCGTCAAGGCGTTCGGGGTCACCTTTCTCGGCCGTGCGCGTACTTCGGCAGTTCAATGCGCGACGGAGATCGACCGTTTTTCGCTCGCCGCGATGTATTTCTTCGCCGCGCTTTGTCTCGTTGCCGGTGTTCTTCCGGGCCTGTTCATCGATGCGCTTGCCCCGATTTCCGATGCGCTGGTGGGCGCCAGCATGCCGTCGCAAATCGGTACGCAATGGCTCTCGATCGTGCCGATTATGGCGAGCCGCAGTTCGTACGATGGACTGCTGGTGTTCCTGTTCATGGTGCTGTCGGGCACGTTTTCCGCCTTCGCGATCCATCGCCTGGCCTCAGATCGCTTGCGTCGTGCCCCGGCCTGGGATTGCGGTTATCCGGATGCCAGCCCGGCCACGCAGTACACGGCAGGAAGCTTTGCCCAGCCGATCCGCCGCGTCTTCGGCACCGTCGTATTCCGCGCCCGCGAACATGTTGACATGCCGGCACCCGGCAGCATGCAGCCGGCGCGGCTTGTCGTGGATTTGCGCGATCTCATCTGGGACGCGCTCTACGTGCCGATCGCCCTCGCCGTCGGCTATGCCGCCGACCGCCTCAACCGCCTTCAGTTTCTCACCATCCGCCAGTTTCTCAGCCTCGTGTTCGCGGCACTCGTGATCCTGCTCCTGGTCCTTGCCATATGGCCGTGATTGCCGATTTTGCGGTTCAGGGCATCGAGATGCTGCTGGTGCTGCTGCTGGCGCCGCTGCTCACCGGTTTTGTCCGCAAGGTGAAGGCGCGGCTGCTGCGCCGGCAGGGGCCGCCGGTGATTCAGCCCTACCGCGATCTCATCCGTCTCATGCGCAAGGAGGTCGTGCTTGCAGAGAGCGCCTCTTGGCTGTTCCGCGTCGTTCCCTACCTGATCTTCGCCGCGACCTGGGTTGCGGCCTCGCTGGTGCCGACATTCCGCACCGGGCTGCTGTTCTCGTGGTCGGCCGACCTCATCGCCATCATCGCGCTCCTTGGCAGCGCACGATTCTTTCTGGCGCTCGCCGGAATGGATGTCGGCACGAGCTTCGGCGGCATCGGCTCCAGCCGTGAGGTGATGATCGCATCGCTCGCCGAGCCGGCCATGATGATGATCGTGTTCACGCTGGCGCTGATCGCGGGCTCGACGCAGCTCTCTACCATGGCCGAATTCATGGCCTCGCCCGCGGTGGGCTTGCGCGTGTCGCTGGCGCTGGCGCTGCTGGCGCTGATCATGGTCGCCATCGCCGAGAACGGACGCATTCCGATCGACAACCCGGCCACCCACCTCGAGCTCACCATGGTGCACGAAGCCATGGTGCTGGAATATTCCGGCCGCCATTTGGCCCTGATCGAGCTGTCGGCATCGCTGAAGCTCGTCCTCTACGTCTCGCTGATCGCCTGCCTGTTCATGCCTTGGGGCCTCAAGCCGGCCGACGCCGGAATGCCCGATCTTGCGTTCGGTGTTGCGGCCTATATTGGCAAGCTTGCCCTCGGCGCCTTTCTGCTCGCGGTGTTCGAGAGCTCGATTGCCAAGATGCGGGTATTCCGCGTGCCGGAATTCCTCGGTGCCGCTCTCATGCTCGGGCTGCTCGCCACATTGCTTCGCTTCGTGTCGAGGAGCTTCTGATGACCGGACTCGACTTCGACGTTGCGCATCTGCTTGCCGGCATGCTGGTGCTGATCAGCTTCCTGGAGCTCTACCAGGACCGGCTCTACGCGCTCCTCAACGTATTCGCGCTGCATGCGCTGGTGCTGGCGCTGTCGGTGGCGTGGCAGGCCTTCATCCAGGACGCGCCGCACCTCTACGTCACTGCGGCGCTGGCGCTGGTATTCAAGGCCGTCATCATCCCGGTCGCTCTGCATCGGATCATCGTGCGGCTCGGCATCCACCGTGAGATCGAGAACGTGGTCGGCGTCGGCCCGGCGATGCTCACCGGCATGGCCCTCGTCGCACTGTCGATGGTGGTCATGCTGCGGGTCACCCAGGAGGCCGATCCGCTGGCGCGGGAGGACCTGGCGTTCGCGCTGTCGGTGATCCTGCTCGGTCTGTTGATGATGGTGACACGACGCAACGCGGTGAGCCAAGTCGTCGGCTTCATGTCGCTGGAAAACGGCTTAGTGCTGGCAGCGACCGGTGCCAAGGGCATGCCGCTGGTCGTCGAGATCAGCGTTGCCTTCTCGATCCTGATCGCCTTCATCGTCATCGGCATTTTCCTGTTTCGCATCCGCGAACGCTTCGACACCGTCGACCTGCAGGCACTCGATCGTTTCCGTGGAGAGCGCCGATGAGAGCGGACGCGCTCGCTGCGGTGCTGCTGATTCCCGCATTCGCGGCTGCCCTGCTCGCGGCGATGCCCGGCTATCGGATTACGGCGCGGATCAACATCGCAGCGGCACTGGCCACGTTTATCTCCGCGGTATCGCTGTTCTTCTCACGGCCCCAGCCGGGCGCGTATCTGCTGGTGGACGATCTCAACAGCACATTCATCGTGCTCACGACGTTCGTCGGCTTCACCACCAGCGTCTTCAGCGCAAGCTACATCGGCCACGAGCTCGAGACCGGTCGGCTGACGCCCACCTTTCTGCGGTTCTATCACGCCATGTATCAGGTGCTGATGTTCGCCATGAACCTAGCCCTGGTCGCCAATAATATCGGGGTGATGTGGGTAGCGATCGAGCTTTCGACCCTCACAACCGTGCTCATGGTCGGCATCTACCGCACCCACGAGGCGCTCGAAGCTGCCTGGAAATATTTCATCCTCGGCAGTGTCGGCATCGCGCTCGCTTTGTTCGGCACCATTTTGGTTTACATGGCGGCGCGGCCGGTGGTCGGCGAAGGCCTCGACGCAATGGTGTGGACCACGTTGATCATGCGCGCTGGCGCGTTCGATCCGGCGCTGCTCAATGTCGCTTTCGTGTTCCTGCTGCTCGGCTACGGCACCAAGGTCGGCCTTGCGCCGCTCCACGCTTGGCTCCCGGACGCGCATGCCGAAGGTCCGACGCCGATTTCCGCGGTGCTGTCTGGCCTCCTCCTTAACGTCGCGCTCTACGCACTGCTGCGCTTTAAGATGCTGCTCGCGGTCAATCCTGCGGCGCTGGCGCCCGGCCCGCTGATGGTGACGCTCGGCTTGATCTCGCTGGTGTTCGCGGCGTTCATGCTGTACCGCCGTCGCGACATCAAGCGCCTGTTCGCCTATTCGTCGATCGAACATATGGGGATCATCACCTTTGCGTTCGGCATGGGCGGCCCGCTCGCCAATTTCGCTGCATTGCTGCACATGACCATGCATTCGCTGACAAAGTCGGCAATTTTCTTCGCCGTTGGTCACGTCGCACAGGTCAAGGGTACGCAGCGCATCGCCGACATGGGCGGGCTGACCGAGACCAATCCGGCGCTCGGCTGGGGCCTGATCCTCGGCGTCGTTGCCATCGCCGGCATGCCGCCGCTCGGCATTTTCACGAGCGAGTTTCTGGTGGTGAGCTCCACCTTTGCACGCTCGCCAGGGCTCGCGGTCATCCTGGTGTTCGGCATCCTGGTCGGCTTCGCGGCGCTTTTCCTGCGGCTCAATACGATAGCCTTCGGCGAACCGCGTGGCTCGACCGCCAAGGCCGAGGCATCCTACGTGCCGATGTTCGTGCATTTCGCCCTGGTATTCTTGGCCGGAATCTACATCCCGCCGGCGCTCGTCGCCTGGTTCGAAAACGTCGCGAAGCTCTTGGGATGATCGCATGCTGGCACTGACCGAGATCGTCTCCCAAGGCCGCCGCGTCGATTGCCACCGGCCGTGGCCCCGCGTAATCGTGACCGCGGACGCTTGGCGCGCAATTGCCGGCGCGCTTGGTGCAGGCCGCGCCACGCTGCTCGGCCTTTGGGGCGAAACCACCACGGTGCACATGGCCGTCGCCGATGAGCAGGTGAGCGCCATCACCGTGGCGAGTATCGATTGCCCCAATGGAATGTTCCCATCCGTCGCGTCGCTGCATCCGCCTGCCATGCGGCTCGAACGCGCCATCCGCAGCCTCTACGGACTTGAGCCTGTTGGCGCACCGGACACGCGGCAGTGGCTTGATCTCGGGTTTTGGGGATTGCGGCACCCGCTCGGCAATCTCAAACCGTCAGTGGCCGAGGAGCCGCCCTACGCATTTCTGCCCACCGAAGGCGAAAGCCTGCACCAAATCCCGGTAGGCCCGGTGCATGCTGGAATCATCGAGCCCGGACACTTCCGCTTCACCGCCAATGGCGAGACCGTGGTGCGGCTGGAGCAGCGCCTCGGCTATGTGCACAAGGGTATCGAGTCACTGATGCAGGGTGCGACGATCGAGAGGGCGTCGCGGCTGGCGGGCCGCACATCCGGCGACAGCACCGTGGCCTACGCGTTCGCCTTCGCCCATGCGATCGAAGCGGCGCTCAACATCGCGGTACCCGCCCGCGCCCTTTATTTGCGGGCGCTTATGGCCGAGTTCGAACGGCTGGCCAACCACTTCGGCGATATCGGCGCGATCTGCAACGATGCCTCTTTCTCTCTCATGCACGCGCATTGCGGCATCTTGCGGGAGCACGTGTTGCGCATGGCCGATGCCTGCTTTGGTCACCGGTTGATGATGGACCGAATTGTCCCTGGCGGCGTTGCGGAAGATCTAAAGCCCGACGGCGCAGTCAGAATTCAAGATACATTGAGCGAGTTGCGCTGGCGGTTTCCCCGCTTGATCGAGCTCTATGACAACACTGCGTCGCTGCAGGATCGCACGGTCGCGACCGGCATCGTCAGCGCCGATCTGGTCCGGCAGTTCGGCGCCGGCGGCTACGTGGGACGCGCCAGCGGCCGCGCCTTCGACGCGCGCAAGGCGTTGGCCTACCCGCCCTACGATCAACTTGATTTCGTCGCGCCGATTCTGACCGAGGGCGACGTCAATGCACGCGTCTGGGTGCGCATCCGCGAGGTCGAGCAAGGCCTTGCCCTGATCGAGCAGATTTTGCAGCGCTTGCCGCAGGGTCCAATCGCTGCCCCAGTCACGGCCTCCGCCGGCAGAGCGGAAGGACTGGGCCTCGTCGAAAGTTTTCGTGGCGACGTCATGGCCTGGGTCGCACTGGATGGTGAGCGCATCGCCCGCTGTCATCTGCGCGATCCGTCGTGGTTTCAATGGCCGCTGCTCGAATCCGCCATCGAAGGCAACATCGTCGCCGATTTCCCGCTCTGCAACAAATCGTTCAACTGCTCGTACTCGGGACACGATCTCTAAAGCATGATCCCGAAAAGTGGCAACCGGTTTTCGGAAAAGATCATGCGCAAGCAAAAGGCTGGAGCGGGATGACGATTCGACCAAAACTTATCCCGCTCTAGGACAATGTGATGCGCCGAACGCTGTTCGAGGGACTCAGGCGCAGGCCGCTGGCCGAAGCGCCGCCGCGCGCCGACGATGCCGCGCTCGCCGAGCTTGCGGCGCAAGTCGACTGTGCCGCGCGGCGTCGTCTCGGTCGTAGTCTCGCGATCCGCGAGGTCGATGCCGGTTCATGCAACGGCTGCGAGCTGGAAATCCAGGCACTCAACAACGCGTTCTACGATCTTGAACGCTTCGGCTTGCGCTTCGTCGCCTCGCCCCGCCACGCTGACGTGCTCATGGTGACCGGGCCGGTCACCAGAAACATGCGCGAAGCCCTGGAGCGAACCTACAACGCAACGCCGCATCCGAAATGGGTGGTTGCGATCGGCGATTGTGCCGTCGATGGCGGCATCTTTTCGGGCAGCTATGCGGTCGTCGGAGGCGTCGGCAACGTCGTGCCGATTGATCTGCATATCCGTGGCTGCCCGCCGCGGCCCATGCAGTTGCTCACCGGACTGCTCGCCTTGCTCCGATAGATCATAAGCTGCGGAAAACGGCCGCCATGCTGTTCGGTCCTCGCAAGTCGTTTACGCGCCGTAGTTGGCGTGTCGCCGACTCCGTCTTAAAGCCACATCACTTTCATTGAACGATTTCCTAAACACGGCCCTGCGCATTTCTGCAAGTCGGCAATGCGATCCGATCACGCGCGAGCGACAAGACCGTCACCGTCACCGTCACCATCACCACATGCAGCCGCATCTGCTCCTACCATCAGAAGATTAATCTCAGCACGGTCTTTGCCGGCCAGAGCATCGGCACCAAACAGGCCAGCAATCAAATTTGGCTCATCAGCTTTATGGACTGCGATCTCGGTTACTGCGATCACCAGACCTGCAGACTCGAACCCCTCGATGACCATTCAGGGCAAAAGCGTTACCCATGTCTCCAGCATAAACCGTAATCTATGTGTCCGGAACGGACCTGCACAGGCTTGGCTGGGGCGCCAGGATTCGAACCTGGGAATGGCGGAATCAAAATCCGCTGCCTTACCACTTGGCTACGCCCCAATGCGCCATCGGGATTATCGCCGGCCGTCGGCCGGCTGGCCGGAACATAGCGACGCCGTTCCAACGGATCAATATTCGGCTCCGGCACGGCATTACTCCCTACACCCGCTGCACGCCCTATAATAGTGTCGGCTGCGTTGATTTGGGCCGCGGCTGGCCGAAAGCTGCAAAATTAGGGGCCGATACAATGTCCGATCTTGTCGTTGTCGAGGATGTCGGCGCCGTCCGAATCATCCGCATGAGTCGCCCTGAGAAGAAGAACGCGCTGACGCAGGCCATGTATGCGGTCATGACGCAGGCGCTGCGCGAAGCCAACGACGCCATTCGCTCTATCGTCATCGCCGGCGGTCCTGGCGCGTTCTGCGCCGGTGCCGATATCGGCGAATTCCTCGAATCGGCACAAAGCGGCGGCTTGCGCCCGCAAACCCTCGAATTTCTTAAAGCTTTGGCGTACAACCAAAAGCCGCTGGTTGCCGCGGTCGGCGGCCTTGCCGTCGGCATCGGCACCACGATGCTGTTCCATTGCGATCATGTCGTCGCCTCAACCGACGCCACCTTCACCACGCCGTTTCTCAAGCTCGCGCTGATTCCGGAAGCGGCATCGAGCCTGCTGGCACCGATGCGCATGGGTTATGCGCGCGCGTTCGAGATGTTGGTGATGGGCCATCCGCTTTCGGCGACGCAGGCGCGTGAGGCGGGCATCGTCAACAAGGTGGTAGATGCCGCGGCGGTCGACGACGTTGCGCTCAAGACGGCGCAGGAGATCGCGGCGCTGCCGGCCGGCGCAGTGGCGCTGTCGCGCCGGTTGATGCGAGGCCATCTTGACGCTGTGGTGCGGCAGATCGATACCGAAGTGATGCACTTCAAGGACCGCCTGCAATCGGACGAGGCACGCACAGCGTTCTCCGCCTTCCTGTCGCGCAAGAAGTGAGGCTGCGATGTCGCTCGCCGGCAAGACACTGTTCATCACCGGCGCGTCGCGCGGTATCGGACTTGCAATCGCGCTGCGCGCCGCCCGCGACGGGGCCAATATCGCTGTCGCCGCGAAAACCGCGACCCCGCATCCAAAACTTGACGGCACCATCTATACGGCCGCCGCCGACATCGAACGCGACGGCGGCAAGGCGCTGCCGCTCGCGGTCGACGTGCGCGACGAGGCTTTGGTGCGCGATGCGCTCGACCGCACGGCGCAAAAATTCGGCGGCATCGATATCGTCGTCAACAATGCCAGCGCGATCCAACTCACGTCGGTGGCCGATACCGACATGAAGCGCTTCGACCTCATGCAGCAGATCAACGCCCGCGGCACCTTCGTCGTTTCGAAATACGCCGTCTCCTACCTGGAGAAGGCCAAAAATCCCCACATCCTCATGATATCGCCGCCGCTTGACATGGAGGAAAGATGGTTCGCGCCGCACACCGCCTACAGCATGGCGAAGTTCGGCATGAGCCTCGTCGTGCTGGGCCTGGCCGGTGAGCTGCGGCCCAAGGGCATCGCCGTCAACGCGCTGTGGC
>JASHQO010000378.1 GCA_030039105.1 Xanthobacteraceae bacterium | reverse complement strand
AGCTGCTGGATCGCATTCTTCCAGAAGATCATGCCGCAGCAGCTATCGCTCACCGAAAACGGCGGCCATCTGTTGTTCGCGATGGTGGGAACGGTGTTCTACGGCGCCCGCCTCCTGCATCTGCCGCTCGGCGTCGCCTGGGCCGCGCAATACGCGGTGGCGGCAGTCGCTTTCGCCGCCGTGGTGTGGACCTATTGGCGGCGCTGCGATCCGGCGCTGTCGCTGGCGCTGCTGGTGACGGCGACATTCTTGTTCACGCCGTACATTCTCAATTACGACATGGTGGTGTTGGGTTTCGTGGTGGCGCTGCTGCGCGACCGCGCCGACAACACGCCGCGCGACCATTGGCTGTTGCTCGCGGTGTGGAGTTTGCCGGTGACCATGATGTTCGCCGCCGTCGTCTTCATTCCGCTGGCGCCGATCGTGCTGGTCGCGTTCGCCTGCAGGCTGCTGCAGCGGCTGGCGCGGAGCGAAGGCCGAGAGCTGGCGGCGCTGGCCGGCGGCGAGGCCGTGCCGGCGGCGGCATAGCCTCAGGCCGCCGGCGTATCCGCGAGCTCCGGCACCAGCCGCACGCGCCCGGGGAACTGGCGTCCTTGGCCGCCGACCAAGATACGACACGCTCATTTGATTGCGACCGCAGATCGCGAGCGGCTGCCTTTTGCTATCCTCGGCGGCATGCAATGCAGGAGGCAGGTCATGATGATTTCGCGACATCATTCGCTGACTGAAATCTGTACCGCCATGCTCCTAACCACGAGCATGCTCATCTCCTCGGCAGCCGACGCCTGCACACGCTTCGTCTATCATGGCGCCAACGATGAGGTGATCACGGCACGCTCGATGGATTGGAAGAGCGATGTCGGGACCAATCTCTGGGTGTTCCCGCGCGGCATGAAGCGGTCCGGAGAGGCGGGGCCGAACTCGATCCAATGGACGTCCAAATATGGCAGCGTCATCGCGTCGGCCTACGACGTCTCGACCACCGACGGCATGAATGAGGCCGGCCTGGTCGCAAATGTGCTGTGGTTGGTCGAATCCACGTACCCGAAATACGACGGTAAGACGCCCGGCCTGTCGATCGCAGCCTGGGCGCAATATGTCCTCGACAACTTTGCCACCGTGCAGGAGGCGGTCGATGCGCTGGCAAAGGAGCCGTTCACCATCGTCACCACCAACGTGCCGGGTGAGGAAAAGCTTGCGACCTTGCATCTTTCGCTCTCGGATTCGAGCGGCGATAGCGCGATCGTCCAATACATCGACGGCAAGCAGGTCATTCACCACAGCCGCGACTATCAGGTGATGACCAATTCTCCGATCTTCGAGCGTCAGCTCGCGCTGAATGAATACTGGAAAGAGATCGGCGGCACCGTCATGCTGCCCGGCACCAACCGTTCAGCCGACCGGTTTGCCCGCGCCTCGTTCTATGTGAATGCGATCCCGAAGTCGGAGAATCCGGTCGAAGCCATCGCCAGCGTGTTCAGCGTCATCCGCAACGTCTCGGTTCCGTTCGGCATTACCACGCCGGATCAGCCCAATATCTCGTCGACACGCTGGCGCACCGTCGCCGATCAGAAGCGGAAGCTTTATTTCTTCGAGTCGGTGCTGACGCCGAATATTTTCTGGGTCGACCTGACCGGGATCGATTTCTCGGAAAACACCGGCAAGGTGATGAAACTCGATCTCGGTCCCGACCAGACGCACATTTACGCCGGCATGGCCAACGACCGGTTCAAGCAAACCAAAGCTTTCAAGTTCCTTGGACTCTAAAGCATGATCCCGAAAAGTGGAAACCGGTTTTCGGAAAAGATCATGCGCAAGTACAAAGGCTAGAGCGGGATGACGATTCAACCAAAACTCATCCCGCTCTAAAGCCAAGGACCGGTTGGGCCGATGATCGCTACGCCGCCTGCGTATCGGCGACCTTCTCCGGCACCAACCGCACGCCCTTGAGCGCGGCCTCGACGCCGGAGGCGCCCGCCTCGTGATATTCGGCGTCCTCGTTGACGGCCCAGACGTCGTAGAGGCGCTCGCCGGCGAGGATGTTTCGCGCCGTGAGCATCGCCGTCATCATGGCGTGGTCCTGGTTGTTGTATTTGTGCATGCCGTTCCGTCCTACCATGTGCAGCGTCGGGTAGCGGCCTTCGAGGTCGAGGCGGATGGCGGCGATGTTGTCGCGATAGTCTTCGTCGTAGACCGGATAGGCCTTGGGCTGGCGCACCACGCAGGCGTCGATCACGTCGGCGGCCGCGACGAGACCGATCTTCGCCACTTCCGTCTTGGCGAGCGCGATCAGATCGGCATCGGGCGCGTCCCACAGAGTGTCGCCCTCGAAGCAGAAGTATTCGAGGCCGAGGCAGCTCATGCCGTCCGGCACCATCTCGGGCGACCAGGAGCGGAAGTTCTGCACCCGGCCGACTTTGACGCTCGGGTCGTGGATGTAGATCCAGTTGTCGGGATAAAGCTCCGCCTTGCGCACGATCAGCGCCACGGTGAGGAAGTCGCGGTAGCGCAGCGCCCGCGCATGCAATAGCGAGATCGGCGTCGGCTTGATCCGCGGCACCAGCTCGCGCACCGGCGCCGAGCTGATAACATGGCGCGCCGTGAAGCGTTCGTGCTCGCCCTTGGCAGTGGCGACCTCGATGCGCCAGAGATCGGCGGTATCGTCGCGTTCGAGCGAGACCAACTCGCGTCCCATCAGCAGGCGGCCGCCTTGCGCCCTGATCCTGCGCGCGGCGGCGTCCCACATCATGCCGGGGCCCTTGCGCGGATATTCGAAGCTCTCGATCAGGGTCTTGACCGTGCCGGCGCCGGCCGCGGGCTTGCGGCGGATGTGCAGCGAGCGCTTGAGCCCGTTGATCACCGCGGTCGCGAGGTCGAGGCCCTTGATGCGCTGCGCCGCCCAGTCGGCGGAAATTTCGTCGCATGACATGCCCCACACCTTTTCGGTGTAGGTCTTGAAGAAGATCTGAAACAGCCTCTCGCCGAACTGGTTGCGCACCCAGTCATGAAACGTGCGCGGCTCCGCCACCGGAAACGCCTTGGCATAGGCATAGGACAGCATGCAGGCGGTGGAGGTGACGACGCCGAGCTTGAGCAGCGCCTCGAACGCCTTCAGCGGATAGGAGAAGAATTTGCCGTTGTAATAGATACGCGACAGCCGCGGCCGCGGGATCAGGTCGTCGGGCAGGATTTCGTGCCACAGCGCCACGATCTCCTGCGACTTGGAGAAGAAGCGGTGGCCGCCGACGTCGAACAAAAAATCCTTGTACTTGACCGTGCGGCTGATGCCGCCGACGTCGATCGGGTCGCGCTCGATGACGATGACCGGGCGCGCCTGCTTGGTCAGGCAATAGGCGGCGGTCAGGCCGGCGGGCCCGGCGCCGATCACGAACACTTCGGCATCGACGGTCATTCAGGCATCCTGGTCTTCAGGCTGGGCTACCGACCGCGGGCCGGTGCGGCCGGAAGGCGAACAGCTTCTGGCCGCTGTACGAGACGAGTGCGCCGCAGGCGGCACCGACGATCACGGCGAGCTGCGGCATGGCGGCAAGCGCGGTGATGACGAAGACGGCGAAGATCGCGTAGCTGACGGCCTGGGCGGTGGCGGCGACGATGGCGTAGCGCACGGCCTCGTCGGCTTGGCGGCGGCCGCTGCGGTCGAAGGTCAGCGCCCGGTTGAGCCGCCAGGTAACCAGCGTCGCCACGGCCAGCGAAACCAGCCGCGCCAGCAGCGGGTGCGGGCTATGGGCGATGATGAGGGTAAAAACCGCGAGATCGGTGATCAGGCCGAGCCCGCCGACGCCGAGAAAGCGCAATGGCCGCGGCAGGACCTCGACCAGGCGGCGAACCGGGTCACGGTCGGGGGGCGAGCGCGCAGGCCGATGGCCTGCCGCCGCGCCGAATTCGACATTGCTGCAACCCATGACGCCCTACCGCTCGCGGGGTGGCCGCTCCGGCCCGTACCCGATTGCCGTCGGGCTGTTGTCCCCGTGTCCGCACCATCCGTGGCAGGCTTTCCTTAATGCCGGGCTAAAGCATGATCCCGAAAAGCCGGCCCTCGGACTTGATCCGAGGGTGGCAACCGGTTTTCGGAAAAGATCATGCGCAAGCAAAAGGCTAGAGCGGGATGACGATCGACCAAAACTCATCCCGCTCTAGCGCCGGGCGGCGAAAGTGTCCGGTGCGGCCCGACACCGTTAAGAGACCCTCAATCCGCGGCGGCGACCGTTGCCGCAGGCTCGATCGAATGCGCAATAATCCATGCAGCGCACTGTCTTGCGGCCGGATGGCGCCCTCCTATATGAGCCATGGGCAATCGCTTGGGCGACGGGTGACCGTGCCCAGAGCGGTTGAGAGTCAATAAGGGGGTTGGACTAAGGGCGCCTTTGGGGCCTGCCCAACCTGCCGCAAGAGAGAGGATCAAAGACCATGGGCAAGGTCATCGGTATCGACCTCGGAACTACGAATTCGTGCGTCGCCGTCATGGAAGGCAAGACGCCGAAGGTCATCGAAAATGCGGAAGGGATGCGCACCACGCCATCCATCGTGGCGTTCACCGACGAGGGTGAGCGGCTGGTCGGCCAGCCGGCAAAGCGCCAAGCCGTCACCAATCCCGAGCGCACCATCTTCGCCGTCAAGCGCCTGATCGGCCGTCGCTATGACGACCCGATGGTGGAGAAGGACAAGAAGCTCGTGCCCTACAAGATCACCCGCGCCTCGAACGGCGACGCCTGGGTGGAGATCGAGGGCAAGACCTATTCGCCGTCGCAGATTTCCGCCTTCGTGCTGCAAAAGATGAAGGAAACCGCGGAAGCCTATCTCGGCTCGAAAGTCGACCAGGCCGTCATCACCGTACCGGCGTACTTCAACGACGCGCAACGCCAGGCCACCAAGGACGCCGGCAAGATTTCCGGCCTCGAAGTGTTGCGCATCATCAACGAGCCGACCGCCGCGGCGCTCGCCTACGGCCTCGACAAGAACAAGACCGGCACCATCGCGGTCTATGACCTCGGCGGCGGCACCTTCGATATTTCCATTCTCGAAATCGGCGACGGCGTGTTCGAGGTGAAGTCGACCAATGGCGACACCTTCCTCGGCGGCGAGGATTTCGACATGCGGCTGGTCAATTACCTGGCCGACGAATTCCAGAAGGAGCAGGGCATCGATCTGCGCCGCGACAAGCTCGCGCTGCAGCGCCTCAAGGAGGCCGCCGAGAAGGCCAAGATCGAGCTGTCCTCGACCAACCAGACCGAGATCAACCTGCCGTTCATCACGGCGGACGCGTCCGGACCGAAGCATCTGACCATGAAGCTCACCCGCGCCAAGTTCGAGGCGCTGGTCGATGACTTGGTGCAGAAGACCATCGAGCCGTGCCGGCAGGCGCTCAAGGACGCCGGCCTGACCGCGGCCGAGATCAACGAGGTCGTCCTGGTCGGCGGCATGACCCGCATGCCGAAGGTCCAGGAGGTGGTGAAGCAGCTATTCGGCAAGGAGCCCCATAAGGGCGTGAACCCCGACGAGGTCGTGGCAGTAGGCGCTGCGATCCAGGCCGGCGTGCTGCAGGGCGACGTCAAGGACGTGCTGTTGCTCGACGTCACGCCGCTGTCGCTCGGCATCGAGACGCTGGGCGGCGTGTTCACCCGGCTGATCGATCGCAACACCACGATCCCGACCAAGAAGAGCCAGGTGTTCTCCACCGCCGAGGACGGCCAGACCGCGGTGACGATCCGCGTGTTCCAGGGCGAGCGTGAGATGGCGGCCGACAACAAGATGCTCGGCCACTTCGATCTCATCGGCATCCCGGCGGCGCCGCGCGGCGTGCCACAGATCGAGGTCACCTTCGATATCGACGCCAACGGCATCGTCAACGTGTCGGCCAAGGACAAGGGCACCGGCAAGGAGCAGCAGATCCGCATCCAGGCGTCGGGCGGCTTGAGCGAAACCGACATCGACAAGATGGTGAAGGACGCCGAGGCTCA
>JASHQO010000377.1 GCA_030039105.1 Xanthobacteraceae bacterium | reverse complement strand
AAATTTAGTGAACCATTCCTCAATTTTGGCCGTCCCGGGCGGCCTCGTACAATCGCCGCGGCCAGAGCCGCCATGCGATGCGATAAGTTCGCCGCTCCCGGACTTCGGCGAACGACCTGAACCGTCGACGGTAGGCGCGGATCGCCGGGCGGCAGAAATCCAATCGACGCGCGTCGCCGCGCGCCTCGCTCACTTCTTTTTCCTGGGAACCTTTTTGCCTTTCTTGCGTGCTTCCGACAGAGCGATCGCGATGGCTTGCTTGCGGCTCTTGACCTTGCCGCCTCGGCCGCTCCTGGCGGTGCCTCGCTTGTAGCGGTGCAGCTCGCTTTTAACGTCGGACTGAGTGCTCCGGGAATATCTTCGCTTGCGTTTGGCCATAACCATTTTCCTCATAAAGCCGGTGGCATCGGCAATTCAGCGAGCCACGACATTCAATAACTCTTTGAAATGCGATCGGTTGCTCTTCTCGGGCATTGCCGGACCGCTGGGATAAGCCTTGAAGCCATAGGCGCGGCGCGCGGGCGGCGCGTGGCACGGGAACCTTTCCCTGGGCCTATTGCGATGCCGGCGCAGGCAAAGAGACTGAGACTGCCATGGGCGCAGCGGCCATTGCAGCATCGGATCCTTCGCTCGCCACGATACAGTTCGGTCGTCGCCGTCAATCCAGCGGAGTCGAATGGAACGGCGACCGGCCGTCTGCCATTCGGCCGTTAATCCGATTTTTTCCTCAATCGTCGCTCGACGCCGCATAGGGCCGCGGCAGCGGCGCCAGCTCGGCATGGGAGCGGCCGAAATCCGGCGCCGGCGAATCCTGGCCGATGTCGACGATGCCGCGGCGGATGGCGCGGGTGCGGGCGAAGTGCTCGAACAGCGCCTTGCCGTCGCCACGGCGGATGGCGCGCGTCAGCTTCGCCAGGTCTTCGTCGAAGGTGCCGAGCATTTCCAGAACCGCATCCTTGTTGGCGAGGAAGACGTCGCGCCACATCGTCGGATCGGAGGCGGCGATGCGGGTGAAATCGCGAAAGCCGCCCGCGGAAAATTTGAGAACCTCCGAGCGCGTCACTTCGGCCAGCTCGTCGGCGGTGCCGACGATGGTGTAGGCGATCAGATGCGGCAGATGGCTGGTGATCGCCAGCACCAGGTCGTGATGCGCGGCCGGCATGGACTCGACGTTGGCGCCAAGCGCGCGCCAGAATGCGGCGAGCCGTTCGACCGCCGCGGGCGCGGTCCCCTCGGGCGGCGTCAGGATGCACCAGCGGCCGACGAACAATTCGGCAAAGCCGGCGTCGGGGCCGGAATGCTCGGTGCCGGCCACCGGATGCGCCGGGACGAAGTGCACGCCCTCGGGCAGATGCGGGCCCATGGCGCGGACGATGGCGCCTTTGACCGAGCCCACGTCGGACACCGTGGCGCCGGAACGCAGGTGCGGCCCGATCTCCCTGGCCACCTCGCCGCAGGCGCCGACCGGAACGCAGACGATGACGAGATCGGCGCCGGCCACCGCCGCGGCGTTGGTCTCCGCTACCGTATCGGCAAGCCCGAGCTCGGCGACGCGCCGCCGCGTCGCCGGCGAGCGCGACACCGCCACGATCTCGCGCACCACGCCTTGGGCGCGCGCGGCGCGCGCGATCGAAGAGCCGATCAGGCCGACGCCGATCAGCGCCAGGCGGTCGAACAGGGGAGCCGATTTCTGCGTCTTCGTCACAGCCTCACGCCGCACATGGTGCGGCACCTCGTTCAGGGGCGCTGGCCGCGCGCGGGCACCCTATAGCAGGCGGCATGACGGCCGACGAGACCTGCCGTAAGGACGAGACCTGCCGTAAGGATGGCCGCAATCCCCGCCGGCGCTTTTTCCTTCGGCCATCCGCTTCAGGTTGCCAGGCATCCATTTTTTCCAATAGATGAGGGCGGTTTGTGGCGCGCCGCCTAGCACAGAGGAGCTTTCCGATGACCATCATCGATTCCCAGGTCCATGCCTACGAGGCGAATACCCCGAAGCGGCCCTGGCACAGCGTGCCGAACTGGCCGCCTCACGTCACCGGCGACGAGATGGTGGCGGCGATGGACAAGGTCGGCGTCGACGGCGCGATCTTCATCTCCGCCTTCTCGATGTATCGCTATGACGCGAGTTACGCCGTGGCGGTTCAACGCGCCCACCCGGACCGCTTCGGCATCGTCAAGCCGGTCGACCCGGACGACCCGGCCGTGGCCGACGTCATCGCCGACTGGAAGAAGACGCCGGGCGCAGTCGGCATCCGCATCATGCTGACCAAGGAGCCGGGGCGCGACCGCGACCCGGCCGACCCCGGCTTCGACCGCATCGCGCGCGCCGCCGTCAAGCACGACCTGCCGGTCAACATGTTGTGCTGGGGCAACGTCGATGCCGGCACCGCGGTGATCGACCGCCATCCCGACACCCGCTTCATCATCGACCATCTGGCGATCCTGCAGCCGCGCACGCCGCCGGCGCCGCCGCAGCCCTGGGCCGACTTGCCGAAGGTGCTCGACCTTGCCAGGCGCAAGAACGCGGTGATCAAGGTCAGCGGCGCCTGCACGCTGTCGAAGGAGCCGTATCCGTTCCCGGACATCTGGGATCAGCTCGCCCGCGTGTTCGACGCCTGGGGCCTCGAGCGCTGCCTGTGGGGCACCGACTGGACGCGCGCCTTCGCCGTCGTCAACTACGAGCAGGCGGTCGCGCCGTTCCTGAAAACCGACCGCCTGAGCGACAGCGACCGCGACATGCTGATGAACCGCGCCTGCGTCAAGGCCTATCGCTGGTCGCCGAAGAAGGCGGCGTAGCGAACGCGCAATCCGCTTTACCCCTTCCACTGCGCGGCCGCGGCCCGGTATCATGGCCGCGGTGGAGAACCTTGGGGCGGTTCGCCGTCGCGGCGGGCGGCCCGAGCCGGGACAAAGGGAGGATGATATGGCTCAGGCAGAAGCGAAATTGTTGTATCCGGGTCTCTCCGGATTCTACGCGGCCGTGCTGCCGATCGCTGCGACGCTCGTGCGCATCGTCGTCGGGATCATGTTTTTGATGCACGTTTCGACAAAGTTCAAAATGGGCGCCGGCGCTGTTTCGGCGAACGTCTTCGCCAAGAACGGTCTCGAGCCCGCTTTGATGTGGACCTATGTGGTCATGTTCATCGAGTTGGTCGGCGGCGTCTTCCTGATCATCGGTCTGTTCACGCGTTTCGTCGCGGCCGTGCTCGCCATCGAGATGCTGGTGGCGTTGCTGTTCGTGCACTTGCCGAAGGGCTACGCCGCCGGTGGCGGTGGCTACGAGTATGTCCTGCTGATCGGCGCGGTATGTTTCGCCATCGCGATGCGCGGCGGCGGCCCATATTCGGTCGATCGCTTCATCGGTAAGGAGCTCTAGACAGGGTACCGGATGGACGGCGCCGCACGCACCCGCCGAGATGCGCTATCCCGAAGCGTGCAGGGCGGCCGGCTGCGGTCGTGACGCGCTCGCCAATTGCGCGGCGTAGACGTCCTGCCAGCCGCCGCCGTTGCCGCTGACGAAATAGCCGCCGCGCGCGTCGCGGAACACCCCGACATCGTCGACGCCGGGCGGCGGCGTGCCGTTGTCGCGCAGCGCGCGGGCCGCGAGCAAGAGGCGCCGGCGCGTTCGCGTAATCATCTGGTCGGACGGAGCGAGGTGCTCGAAGCTGTGATCGAGGATCGCGCCCATGCTCTCGGTGACGGCCTGGTCCTGCAGGTGGATGCTTTCGATGCCGCTGTAGATCGAGTTGTCCCGCTGCGCGGCCCGATTGATGCCCCAGTCGTTGCCGGCATTGGCGGCAAGCCGCCAGCGGCCGAGCCAATCGGTGGTGTTGGGCAGAAAATCGTTGCGCCGCCCCATGCCGCCGATCGGCGCGCCGTCCTTGAACGCCGGGTCCTGCTGCGTCATGGCCGACCGGCCGCCCTTCCACCACAGCACGACGTACATGGTGTGCTCGTCGTCGAGCGGCACCCAGCCGCGGACCTGCACGTGCCGGCCGAAGTCGCCGTTCGGCACCTGCGTCCAGAACGGAAACAGGAAATTGCCGAAGCGCCAGGAGGTGCGGCCGGCGCCGGCGGTGCGATAGCCCGCATAGGTCGTGCCCCAGGCGGCGTCGGCGATGTGATAATCCGGCGCCCGCAGCGCCACCGTGTGCAGGATCGGGTCGTCGTCGGCGAGCGCGTCGGCCTCGACATGGCCGGCGTGCAGAAGCCGAAATGCGAGGTGTCGATGTCGCCCTCGAGCGCCTGCAGATAATTGCAGTGGCGTTGGATGAACAGCACCCCGACCTCGCCGTCGGGAACGTCGAGAACCTCGAACGCCGGCAGCGCCGGCG
>JASHQO010000376.1 GCA_030039105.1 Xanthobacteraceae bacterium | reverse complement strand
TGGCGTCGACGAATTGAACGAGCTGGTCGAAGCGCAGACCGGCATTGACCGTGAGTTGATCGGTCAGCTTCCATTCGTCCTGCAGATAGGTGCTGATGTTCCACCCGAGCAGCGAGTCCCGGTCGGTGATGTTGAATGCCGGCCCGTCGACGTCGCCGGTCACCGGGTCGGTCGGCAGGACCGTGGAGGTGTTGCTGACGTTGGTCTGCTCGGCGCTCACGGCAAAGCCGCCGCGCAGCGTATGGCGGTCGTTGACGATATAGGACGTGTCGAATTGCGTGCCCGTCATCGTGCTTTGCCGGACCACGTCGGACGCCACGTCGTTGAACACCATGTCGCCGAAAACGTCGGGAACGAAGTGGACTTCGGCGTAGCGGTTATAGAACGCGAGCTGGGCATCGCCGTCGGTGCCGTGCTTCTGCAAGCTCGCGATATTGGCGACGTAGGTGTCGTATTCGTTTTCGTTGAGCGTCGTCGAGTCGTAGGTCGTCGCCGGTGCGCCGAACGGAAAATCGCCGAGCGGCGTCTGATTGGGATTGTTCGGGATCTGGAACTGGCTGTAGGACGCCGCGGTGATCCAACTGAACCGCGTCGATTCGTCGATCAGCGTCGAGGCGTAGCCGAAAAACTTGCCTTGCTGGGTTTGATCGTGGATGGCGTTGAGCGTGCCGGTCGGATTCTCGATGCCGAGGTCGTTGAACATGCCGCGCGCGGCGACGAAATATTCGGAATTGCCGATGCTGCCGCCATAATCGAAGCTCGGCGTGAAGGTCTGCCGGCTGCCGCCGTAGACACCGATATCGCCGCCCGGGGTGGCAAAGGCGCGGCTGGTGATGTCGAGCACGCCCGCGGTGCGCAGCCCGTATTCCGCCGGCAGCGAGCCGGTGAGCAGCGATATGCTGCCGATGAAATTGGTGTCGATGAACGGGCCGAGCCCGGACACGCCTTCCGGCAGCACGACGCCGTTGATGCGGATCTGGACGTTGGCGTATTCGCTTCTGACGTGGAAATTCGGATTGGAGGCGGCGGAATCGTACGACACGCCGGGGAATTGCAGGATCAGCTTGTCGACCGGCGCGTTGTCGGCCTGCGGCATGTTCATGATCGCGGTGCGGTCGACGGTCGAGGTCGAGGCGCCGATGGTGGTCAAGAGGCTGTCGCGCGCCGCGTCGAGGTTCGTCATCTTGGTGTCGAGTGCCGCCCGCGCCGCCGTCGTGGCATTTTCTGCCGCCGGGGTCGCCGTGCCTCGGGCGGGCGGTTGGCGTGCCACCTTGGGTTTCGGTTTGGTCTTCGGCGCGGTGACGACGATTTCGGGAACACGGCCGGCGGGCGGCGCTGCCTGGGGCGCGGCGGCCGGCGGCGTGACCGGAGCGGTTGCCGTCGGCGCCGGTGGCGCCGTTTCAGGCCGATTGTCCTGAGCGCGGACTTTCGTGACGGCGCCAAGGCTCGCCGCCAAAGCGATGAGCGATACGGCCGTCCGAAATCGCAATCCACGAATTGTGTTGAAGTACGGTGCCATCGCCTCACCCCGTTGCTACAAAATTCCGATGCGCAGTCGTCCAGGTCCGCGCAGTCCCGAGGTAAGAAAACTCGGCGCGGCAAAATATTCCGCGGCGATGACGAGATTAGAGCTCATCGAGTTTTTGATTGAAATAACTCCAAGCAAGTCGCCCGCAGTTCGATTCCGCCAGGCGCGATCGCCAGCACCGAGCTCGATTGCCAAGGTCGGCGTCGCGACGGCCGTTGGAACGGCAATTGTAACGATTCAAATCTAGGACCGGTTTTGTTTTTAGCTTTCTAAACATGGCCGGTGCGCGCGGAAATTCTTCTTGTTTGCCAATTCCGCGTCACTTCGCAAAGTCGCACCGATCCGCGAATTGCGTACGTGCAAATGTGTGGCCGGCGCGACACAGCTCGGAACATTCGAGCGAGGCGATCGAGCGTCGTCGCAAGACAGCGGCCGGTGCCTGATTGCGTCGGCTCGATCAGCCGCGCAGCCGCACATAGTCGGCGTAGACCGGCTCCCACATCTTGGCCTTGATCGCGGCCGCCAGCGCGCCGTCGTCGGCGGTGCGGTCGGCAAGTCCTTCGGCGACCGCCTGCTTGGCGACGGCGAGCGCGACGTGAAACGACAGCGCACGCGACTTGACGAGCGGCGGCAGCAGATTGGCCTGCGGGTCGTGCTTGGCCGGCGACATGTCGGCGATGGTCCGCGCTGCGGCGAGAAACATCGCGTCGGAAATGCGCCGCGCCTTGGCGGCGATGGCGCCAAGTCCGATGCCCGGATAGACGTAGGCGTTGTTGGTCTGGTCGATCCGGACGTTGCGGCCGTCGCGCTCGACTGGCGGAAACGGACTGCCGGTGCCGATCACGGCGCGGTCTTCGGTCCATTCCAGGAGATCGTGCGGCGTCGCCTCGGCGCGGTCGGTCGGATTCGACAGCGGGAAGATCACCGGCCGGCGCACGCGCGCGGCCATGGCGCGCACCACGGCCTCATGGAACGCATGCGGCTGTCCGGACGTACCGATCAGCACCGTCGGCCGCGCATTGACGACCACGTCGTCGAGGCCGATGCGATCCTGCGATGCCAGCGTCCAGGCCGGGAGCGCGGCGCGCTTTTGCGCGAACGGCGCCTGGAACGGCTGCAGGCCGGTCATGCCTTCGACCAGCAGGCCACCGCGGTCGACCAGATAGAAGCGGCTGCGCGCTTCGCTTTCCGTCAGGCCGGCGTCGATCATGGCGCGCAGCAGCAGCGCGCAGATGCCGGTGCCGGCAGAACCGGCGCCAAGCACGGCGACGCGCTGCTCGGTGAGCGGCGTGCCGGTGACGTTGATGGCGCTGATGAGCGTGCCGACCGCAATGGCAGCCGTGCCCTGGATGTCGTCGTTGAAGGTGCACAGGCTGTCGCGATAGCGCGCCAGCAGGCGATTGGCGTTGCCGATGGCGAAATCTTCCCAATGCAGCAGCACATGCGGCCAACGCTCGCGCACCGCGGCGACGAAGGTGGCGACGAATTCGTCGTAGTCCTCGCCGCGCACGCGCTCGTGCTGCCAGCCGATATATTGCGGATCGTCGAGATGCTCGCGGCTGTCGGTGCCGACGTCGAGGATGATCGGCAGCGTGGTCGACGGATGCAGGCCGGCGCAGGCGGTGTAGAGCGAGAGCTTGCCGATCGGGATACCCATGCCGCCGGCGCCCTGGTCGCCGAGGCCGAGAATGCGCTCGCCGTCGCTGACCACGATGGCCGCGACGCCGTCGAAGCGCGGATTGCTCAGGATGCGGCGAATGTCCTTCTGGTGCGGATAGCTCAGGAACAGGCCGCGGGGTTTGCGAAAGATGCTGGAGAACTGCTGGCAACCGAGCCCGACCGTCGGCGTATAGACGATCGGCATCATCTCTTCGATGTTGCGGGTCAATAGCGCGTAGAACAGGGTCTCGTTGGTGTCCTGCAGGCCGCGCAGGAAGACGTATTTCTGGATATCGCTGCCGAGCTTGTGGAATGCATCGAGCCGGCGCTGCAACTGGTAATCCAGCGTGGCGACATGGGGCGGCAGCAGGCCCTGCAGATCGAAGGCATCGCGCTCGGCCTCGGTGAAGGCCGTGCCCTTGTTGAGCAGCGGGTCGTTGAGGAGCTCGTAGCCGCTCAGCGCGGTGCGCATGGTCTGCAGCGATTGATCGTTCATCGGAGTCCCAGCCGGCAAGGACGATACCCTCTACAGCATGATCCCGAAAAGTGGAAACCGGTTTTCGGCAAAGATCACGTGCAAGCAAAAGGGGATGACGATTCGACCAACACTCGTCCCGCCGTGGCGGAGGAATTCGATGGCGCCGTGACCGGGCGCGCTACATCGCCGGGCTGACCGCGGCGCCGGAGCCGGCGGACGGTCGCCCCGATCCGAACGCCACGCCCTTGGCCTCGACGCCGAGCGCGGTGAGGATGACGATGATGACGGCAACCGTGCCGGCGACGACGGCAAGCGCGAAGGCGTAATCGCCGCCGTAATGGGCGGCGATGCCGGCTTGCAGGGTGGCGTTGACGGAGGCGATCAGGTTGCCGAGCTGGTAGACGAAGCCCGGGAACGTGCCGCGGGCATCGTCGGGCGACAGCTCGTTGAGGTGGACCGGGATCACGCCCCAGGCGCCTTGCACCGTCACCTGCATCAGGAAGGCGCCGAGCGCGAGCCATACCGCGCTCGTCGAAAACGCCCAT
>JASHQO010000375.1 GCA_030039105.1 Xanthobacteraceae bacterium | reverse complement strand
GGACGCCGATTTCGTCAAGCGCTGCGAGCGCCACGTCGCCGCCATCAACAAGGGCATCGAGGGCATTCCGCGCGATCGCGTGCGGCTGCATGTCTGCTACGGCAACTGGGAAGGCCCGCATATCCACGACGTCGCGCTGGAAAAGATTTTGCCGGCGCTGTACCAGGCCAAGGTCGGCGCGCTGTCGATCGAGTTCTCCAATCCGCGCCACGCCCACGAATATGCGGCGCTCAAGCGGGCGCCGTTTCCGAAGGACATGATGCTGATTCCCGGCGTGGTCGAGACCACCTCGAATTTCGTCGAGCATCCGGAGGTGGTGGCGCGGCGCATCGAGGAGGCGGTCGCCACCATTGGCGACCGCGAGCGCGTCATCGCCTCGACCGATTGCGGCTTCGGCACCTTCACCCGCCGCGAATGGGTCATCGAGCCGGCGGTGTGGCTCAAGCTCAAGGCTATCCGCCAGGGCGCCGACATCGCCTCGGCGCGGATTTGGGGCAAGAAATCAGCGGCGTGATTTCCGTCATTGCGAGGAGCGAAGCGACGAAGCAATCCAAAACGGCGGCGCGGCGCTGGGTTGCTTCGCTTCGCTCGCAATGACGATAATATCTTTGTCATCGAATGAACCAACAAGGACCAGTACCGTGATCGACCTCTATACCTGGACCACTCCGAACGGCCGCAAGGCTTCCATCGCGCTCGAGGAAATGGGCTTGCCCTATGCCGTGCACGCGGTGGACATCGGCAAGGACGAGCAGTTCAAGCCGGAGTTCCTCAAGATCAGCCCGAACAACCGCATCCCCGCCATCGTCGATCGCGACAACGGTTTGAGCCTGATGGAGTCCGGCGCGATCCTGATCTATCTCGGCGACAAGACCGGCAAGCTGCTGCCGAAATCCGGCGAGGCGCGCTATCGCACCATCGAGTGGCTGATGTGGCAGATGGGCGGCCCCGGCCCGATGTTCGGCCAGGTCCACCACTTCACCAAATACAATCCCGGCAAGGCGCCCTACGCCGAGGAGCGCTATCTGAAGGAAGCGCACCGGCTCTACGGCGTGCTCAACAAGCGCCTCGCCGACCACGAATACGTCGCCGACGATTATTCGATCGCCGATATCGCGATCTGGCCGTGGGTGTCGCGCTACGAATGGCAGACCGTCGATCTTAACCGGTATCCGAACGTGAAGCGCTGGTACGTCTCGATCGCCAAGCGCCCGGCGACGCAAAAGGGCTACAAGGTGCCGAAGGACGTCGGCGAGGTGCCGATTCCTCAATGACGCCTGTTACCCGGATGCAGTGCAGCGCGCAGCGGTGCACTGCCGATCCGGGGCCGTCGCAAGCTCGGCTGCAGCAGCTCGGGGTTTAGGGCGATCCCGGGTCCCGGGCCTGCGGCGCATCACGCCGCTTCGCTCCGTGCTGCGTTGCGCCCGGGAAACACGTATACTAGCGGCGACGCATCTAGGAGCTTGCCATGGACGACATCACCCGCGAACCGACGACGATCCGCGCCGAGGACATCAACCCGCGCTACAATTGGGGCCGGGCGCTGCCGGCGCTCGGCATCACCGGGGTCGACTTCGAGGAGCGGGTCGATTACCGAAGGCTGCACCGCTACCGGCTCGGCCGGGTGCGGCAGGCGCTGGAGAAATCCCAGCTCGGCGCGCTGCTCGTGTTCGACGTCAACAACATCCGCTACTGCACCTCGACCAAAATCGGCGAGTGGGAGCGCGACAAGCTCTGCCGCTGGGCGCTGGTGACCCGCACCAGCCCCGATCCGATCCTGTGGGATTTCGGCTCGGCCGCTGTGCACCACAGGCTGTACACGCCGTGGCTGAAGCCGGAGAACTGCAAGGCCGGCCTCATCGGCCTGCGCGGCACCGTCAACCCCGCCTTCGGGCTGATGGCGCGCCACGCCAAGGAGATCGCCGCGCTGCTCAAGGAAGCCGGCGTCGAGAAAATGCCGGTCGGCGTCGACATCATCGAGCCGCCGATGATGTTCGAGATGGAGAAGGCCGGGCTGAAAGTCGCCGACGGCCAGCAGACCATGCTGGAAGCGCGCGAGATCAAATCGGCCGATGAGATCGCGCTGCTCAACCGCTCCGCCGCCATGGTCGACGGCGCCTACCACCTGATCAACGAGCAATTGAAGCCCGGCGTGCGCGAGAACGACATCGTCGCCGAGGTCAACAAGTTCCTCTATCACCACGGCTCCGACGACGTCGAAGCCATCAACGCCATTTCCGGCGAGCGCTGCAATCCGCATCCGCACAATTTCACCGACCGCATGCTGCGCCCCGGCGACCAGGCGTTCTTCGACATTCTGCAGAGCTTCATGGGCTACCGCACCTGCTATTACCGCACCTTCAATGTCGGCCGCGCCACGCCGGTGCAGCACGACGCCTACAAGAAGGCGCGCGAATGGCTCGACCTCGCCATCGACCTGATCAAGCCCGGCGTCTCCACCGACCGCGTCTGCTCGGTGTGGCCGAAGGCGCCGGATTTCGGCTTCCCCGACGAGATGTCGGCGTTCGGCCTGCAATTCGGCCACGGCATCGGCTGCGCCATCCACGAGCGGCCGATCATCTCCCGCGTCGTCTCGCTCGATCACCCGACCGAGATCAAGGAAGGCATGGTGTTCGCGCTGGAAACCTACTGCCCGGCCAAGGACGGCTTCTCCGCCGCCCGCATCGAGGAAGAGGTGGTGGTCACCGACAAAGGTTGCCGCGTCATCACGCTGTTTCCGGCCGAGGAGCTGCCGATCGCCAACAAATACTAAAAGAGCTTCACCCCGCTCGTCCCCGCAAACGCAGGGGCCTGGTAGCTGGATTCTCGCTTGCGCGGGAATGAGCGGATGGAATGCTCCAAATCCGAACTTGTCTGTTGCGTATGTCGTCCATCGAGCTCCCCAAAATCGCCGTTGCCGAGCATCTGGCGCAAAAGATCTGCGCACTCGATGCGTCGCGCCTACCCGACGCGGTGCGGGCCAAGTGCGACGATTTGTTGATCGACGCGATCGGCCTCGCCGTCACGGCACGCAACGAGGATTACGTGAAGGCGGCGCTCGCCGGCTGCGATGATGATGGGCCGTGCGTTGTGATCGGCCACAATCGCACGCTCAGTGCCGCCGGCGCCGCGCTGGTCAACGGCACCGCGATCCACGGCGAGGATTTCGACGACACGTTCGAGGGCGGCCCGATCCATGCCGGCGCGGTGATCGTGCCGGCGGTGCTGGCGGCATGCGAGCGCCACAAGCTCGACGGTCGCGCCGCGCTGCTCGGCATCGCGGTTGGCGTCGAGACCATGTGCCGGCTGAGCACGGTGGCGCCGACACTCACTCATAAAGCGGGATTCCATCCGACCGCGGTGTTCGGCGCCATGGGCGCGGCGGCCGGCGTCGGCGCGGCGTTCAAGCTCACGCCGAGGCAATTGGTCGACGCGCTCGGCACCGCGGCGTCGATGGCGAGCGGCATCATCGAATATCTGGCCGAGGGCGCCTGGACCAAGCGGCTGCATGCCGGCTGGGCGGCGCAGTCGGGCATTCGCGCAGCCCTTCTTGGGCGAGCGGGCTTCGTCGGTCCGCGCACGGTGTTCGAAGGCGTGCACGGCTTCTTCCATGGCTTCGCCCACACGACGATGGCCGACTACGACGCGCTGACCGGCGATCTCGGCACGCGCTGGGTCACCGAGACGCTGGCGTTCAAGCCTTATCCCTGCGGAACCATGGCGCATCCCTACATCGATTGCGCCCGTCGGCTCGGCAAACGCGTTACGGCCGACGACGTCGTCGCGATGGCCTGCGACGTCGGCGAGGGCACGGTGCACCGGCTGTGGGAGCCGCTCGCGGCGAAGCAGAAGCCGGCCAACGGCTATGCCGGCAAATTTTCCACGCCGTACTGCATCGCCGCGGGCTTCGTGCGCGGCAATGTGGGCTTGAGCGATTTTTCCGACGCCGCGGTGCGCGATCCGGCGGCGCTCGCGCTCGCCGCCAAGGTGCGTTACCGGATCGACCCGCAAAATCCCTATCCGAAAAATTTCACCGGCCACATCCGCGCCACCTTGCGCGACGGCACCGTGGTCGAGGAGCGCCAGCCCTATATGCGCGGCGGCGCCCGCGAGCCGCTGACCCGCGCCGACATCCAGGACAAGTTTCTGCTCAACGCCGCCCACGGCGGCTGGACCGCCGCCCGCGCCGCGCAAGTGCTACAGACCATCGGCGCGCTGTTCGACGGGCCGGTCGAGCTGACGGCGTTGCGCGACTGACGAGTTGTTGAACAGGCTGAGCCGCCCGCGCTTCCTTCTCCCTGCATGCGCGGAGAGGGAGCAGCGAGCGTCACTCTCGCCGATAGCCGTCGGTGCAGCTAAGTTCGCCCGGTAATTTTGGAGGAAAACGCACATGGCCACCATGATCGCGGCGCGGCTGCACGCCTACGGCTCGCCGATGACGCTCGATCGCATCGAGGTGCCGGAGCCGCGGCCGACCGACGTGCTGGTCGAAGTCAAAGCCTGCGGCGTCGTGCCCAATCTCGCCCGTGTGGTCGGCAATTTCTTCGGCACGCTCACCCCGGACAACAAGATGATGCCGCCGCTGCCGGCGATCTTCGGCCTCGATCCGGCTGGCGTCGTCGCCAAGGTCGGTGAGCAGGTGTTTTCCATCCGCCCCGGCGAGCGCGTCTATGTCAATCCCGCCCGCTCCTGCGGCTCGTGCAAGATGTGTAGGAACGGCAGGGAGCTCGATTGCCCGAGCTTTACCCTGCAAGGCTATTTCGGCCGCTCCCAGGACATCATGCGCGCTTACCCTTACGGCGGTCTCGCGCAATTCATCACGGCGCCGGCGACCGCGCTGGTGAAGCTTCCCGACAATGTCAGCTTCGAAGCCGCCGCACGGCTCGGCTATTTCGGCACCGCCTATTCGGCGATGAAGAAGATCGGCGTCGGCCCCGGCCACACGCTCCTGGTCAACGGCGCCAGCGGCCAGCTTGGCCTCAACGCCGTGCAGCTCGCGCTCGCCATGGGCGCGACTAAAATTCTCGGCACCGGGCGCAAGCAGGCGCTGCTCGATCGGGTCAAGGCGTTGGCGCCGGAGCGCATCGAGGTTCTGTCGGTCCCCGATGCCCCCTCCCGACCCTCCTCCGCAAGCGGCGGAGGGCAGGGTGGGGGCGGTCCGACCAATCCCGACCCGCTCGTCGTTTGGGCACGATCGAAAACCGAAGGCCACGGCGTCGACGGCATGATCGATTGCCTGCCGCCCGGCGCGCCGGCTGCCGCGATGATGCGCGCGTTGCTCTGCCTGCGCCGCGGCGGCCGCGCGGTCAATGTCGGCGCGGTGCTGGAAACTTTGCAGCTCAATGCGTTCTGGATGATGACGAACCGCATCGGCCTGCAAGGCTCGGTCTGGTTCACCACCGGCGAAGGCGAGGCGATGGCCGCCATGGCGGGAGCCGGTACGCTCGATCTCTCCGTGCTCGAGCATCGCGTCTCGCCGCTGTCCAAGATCAACGGGGTGCTCGCCGGCATGGACGCCCGTGACGGTGGCTTCACCAATTTCGTCATCGATCCGACGCGGGTGGACTGACGCGTGTGTAGGGTGGGCACCGCCTCGGCAAGGCCGTGCCGCGTGGGCAAAATCGCGTCGGCGCGGTGCCCACGCTGTCTGGCGCCGCAGGCGATTTTACCCACCCTACGCAGGGCCGCAGAAAACTGCTAAATCCCTCGGCCAAGAACCAGCCGATAAGCCAGCCCAGTGAGGACAGTCATGTATGGCAATCTCGAACTTTTCATCGGCGGCAAATGGCACGGTGCCAACGGCCGCAAAGGCGAGGACGTGATCAATCCGGCGACCGAGAAGCCGCTCGCCCGTCTGCCGCACGCCAGCAAAGCCGATCTCGACGAGGCGCTGGCCGCCGCCACCAAGGCGTTCGCGGTGTGGCGCGCCACGTCGGCCTACGACCGCTGCAAGATCATGCACAAGGCCGCCGACCTGATGCGCGAGCGCTACGACGCGATCTCGAAGATCATGGTGCTGGAGCAGGGCAAGCCGTATCCGGAAGCCCGCGCCGAAGTGGTCACCTCGGCCGACATCATCGACTGGTACGCCGAGGAAGGCCGCCGCTCCTACGGCCGCATCGTGCCGGGCCGCGGCAAGGGCATCCGCCAGCTCGTGATCCAGGAGCCGATCGGCGTCGTCGCCGCGTTCACGCCGTGGAATTTCCCGGTGCTGACGCCGGCGCGCAAGATCGGCGGTGCATTGGCGTCGGGCTGCTCGCTCATCCTCAAGGCCTCGGAAGAGACGCCGGGCGCCTGCGTCGAGATGGTGCGCTGCTTCGCCGATGCCGGCCTGCCGGCCGGCGTCCTCAATCTCGTGTTCGGCGTGCCGGCGGAGGTCTCCGAATATCTGATGAGCAAGGACGCGGTGCGCAAAATCTCCTTCACCGGCTCGATCCCGGTCGGCAAGCATCTGGCCGCGCTCGCCGCCAAGGGCATGAAGCGCACCACCATGGAGCTCGGCGGCCATTCGCCGGTCGTGGTGTTCGCCGATGCCGATCCCGAGAAGGCGGCCGACACTATCGCAGCGTTCAAGTATCGCAACGCCGGCCAGGTCTGCATCTCGCCGACGCGCTTCTACGTCCAGGAGGACGTCTATTCGCGCTTCCTCAAGCGCTTCACCGAATATGCCAACGGCATCAAGGTCGGCGACGGCCTGGAGAAGGGCGTCACCATGGGCCCGATGGCCAATGCGCGGCGCATCGAGGCGATGGAAGGCTTCGTCAACGACGCCAAGGGCCGCGGCGGCAAGATCGAGACCGGCGGCAAGCGGCGCGGCAACCAAGGCTACTTCTACGAGCCGACCGTGATCACCGAGGTGCCCGACGACGCCAAGATCATGAAGAACGAGCCGTTCGGCCCGCTGGCGCCGATCGTCGCCTTCAAGACCTTCGACGAGGTGGTCGAGCGCGCCAACTCGCTGGAATACGGGCTCGCGGCCTACGCCTTCACCACGTCGAATTCGACCGCCGCGGCGATCGGCGACGCGCTGGAATCCGGCATGGTCGGCGTCAATTCGATCGCCATCTCGACGCCGGAGACGCCGTTCGGCGGCGTCAAGGAATCCGGTCACGGCAGCGAAGGCGGCATCGAGGGCTTGGGCGCTTATCTGGTCACCAAGTTCATCTCGCAGGGCTGACGAAGGATTTTTCCGGACGCGGCGCAGTGTGGCACGCTGCGCCGCCGATCCTCCGGAAACGGCTTTCCGCTTCAGGCCGGTCAGGGTCGAGACGGCGCGTCTTCGTCGTATAGCGTCGCCAGCGCGATCTTGACCGCGAGCGCCACCGGAACGGCGAGGATGATGCCCGGAATGCCGAGCAGCACCGCGCCGGCGAGAAAGCAGAAGATGATCAGCACCGGATGCACATTGGCGACGTTGCCGAGCACCAGCGGCGCCACGATCTGGTCGATCGAGAGCCGCAGCAGCACGGCATAGAGCGCGAACGCCAGGATGCTGGCGAATCCGGTCGCGGTGTGCAGCGAGACCAGGCCGGCGACGATCGCCGCCGCGGTCGAGCCGATGATCGGAAGCGTCTCGAGAATTCCGGTCAACAATGCCAGCAGGAAGGCGTGCTCGATGCCGAGAATGACGCCGAGCCCGATATAGGCGGCGATCACCGCATAGACCACGATGGCGAGGATGCCGAGGAAATAGCGTTTGAGCACCGGATCGAGCCGGCCGCCGATCTCGACGACCAACGGGCGCCGGTGCGGCGGCACCATCCATAATAGTCCGTGCGCCACGCTCTTGCCGCCCACCAGGAAATAGCAGAGCAGCACTACAGTCAGGAACGCACCCATCAGCGCGGCCGTGCCATAGCCGGCGGCGAGCAAGGCCAGGTTCGGCTGATCGAGGATATCGGGCACGCGCGCCATTGCGGCGCGGATCAGCGCGGTGACATTAATGGTGCGGCCGAGCACCGCGATGGTCTGGTCGCCGGATGCGGCGTGCAGCAGGCCATCGAGCGTGCGCTGCAGGTCGGTGACCGCGGTGCCTGCCTCGGCGACGAGCCGGTATCCGGCAACGGCCGCAAGCAGCCCCGTCACGCCGACCAGAACCAGGAACACCAGCACCGCGAGCAGCGACCGCGGCAGCCGCGTCCGTGCGGCGAGCCAATCCACCAGCGGCGTGCAGATATAGGCGATGATGCCGGCCACCACGAACGGCAGCACGATGAAGCGGATGAGATAAACGAACAGCGCGACGGCGGCGACCGTGAGCACGATGACGCGGGGCTCGTCGGTGTCGCGCGACGTGACATCGCGGCTTTTCGGATTGGAAGCGTCCATGAACAAAATACCGCCCGGGCGGACGCGCCGCCGGGGCGACGTTACGCCAGATCGCACCCGCCGATCTACTTGTATGACTCGGTCAGATAGGTCAGCGCGTCGCTGGCCAGCCGGTCGGCGTTGCGCTCGCCGCGCTGCGCGGTTTCGATGATGCGTTTGGCCATGACTTCCTGTGCCGCGCGCTTATAGCGCGGCGACGCCAAAGCGCTGCCGGACGCCTCCATCGAAGCCCACGCCGCCTCGAACGCGGTCACCAATATGGCGATGACCTCGGGCTCGAACGCCGATTGGGATAACAGTGGGACGATGGTCATGAGCGGTTCGCTTTGTGAATAGGGTAGGTCGAACAAAGCAATCGACCGCCGCGATGCGAAATGCGCGCTGCAATGGAGGCTCCGCTGAGCCCGCGCCGATATAACGCGCGACCCGCTAGGCCGGTTCCGACGGCGGCGGACCGCCCGCCGCTTTGCCGACCCAAGCGACGAGATTCACAATGCAGTGCGCTGCCGCTGCCGCCCCGTCGCGCCGAACAAAAACACAACAAGCGCGACCGTCATGACCAGCGCCATGATCAGCCACGAGGTCCGGTAGCCGAATGCGACGAGAAGAAAGCCGAACACGACCGGCCCGCCGGCGTGGCCGACATCCCAGAGGCTGCCGAACACGCCCATCGCCGATCCATAATTGCCGCGCCGAACGAGATCGCCGATCATTGCCATGGTGGAGGGCGTGACGATGCCGGTGCCGAGGCCGAAAACAATGCTTAGTCCGAGAAGAACCAGAAAGCTGGCGGCATATGGAATCGCGATCAGCGTGCCGATGCAGAGCACGGAGCCGACCGCAATGAGCGGCGTTCGTGAAGCGAGACGGTCCGACCGCCGGCCCATGAACGGCCGGCTCCAAATCGACGCGACACCTTGTGCGCCGGCAAGCACGCCGATTTCCCAAGCCGAGAGATGGATGGTGAGGGCGTAGAGCGGCAGATAGGCCTGCACCGATCCGATACCCATCCAGAGCATCGCCTCGACGAGGCTCACGAGCAGAATGTGCCGATCGGTAAGGACTTCGCGAACGCCGGCGGCAAGTCTATGGAGAACCTCGCGCAGCCGCCGACGCTTGGCAGCGTCCGGCGCGGCCGGTGGTCGATCGCGCGGAACGCCGAGCATCGCCAGCAGCGATAATATTCCGATCAATCCGGCAATGATGGCCGCGACTTGAAAGCTGAAGGCCGTCAGCGTCAGCACGGCGCCGCCGAGGACCGGCCCCAACACGACCCCGGCATTCTCGGACCCGTTGTAGATTCCAAGCCGATGGCCGCGTTCCTCCGGGTACATCTTGGCGACCACCGCGGAAGCAGGGGGCGCATAAATGGCGGTCGCCAGGCCAT
>JASHQO010000374.1 GCA_030039105.1 Xanthobacteraceae bacterium | reverse complement strand
CCCGCTTCCAGCACGCGGCCGATGTAGCGATAGTAGTCGGGCGACCAGCCATCGGTGCGCGACGCCGGATGCCGCCAGGAGCTGGCGAGATTGGTGCAATTCTGCGCCTGCAGAAAGCCGACCAAGATCATCTGGCGCATCGGCGCTGCCCGTCGCTAACCTCTTCCGCCTATTCTGACTCGTCATGCCCGCGCTTGTCGCGGGCCGCCACGACTTAATCGCGCTGGCGCAAAGACGTGGATGGCCGGGACAAGTGTTCAGCCCGGCCATGACGAGGCGAGGAGTGCCTCGGGATAACGCGCCGAGAAGCGCATCTTACCGCGAGTCGATCGAGACACGCTTGAGCGGCCCGGTCGTCGGCGCCGGCTGCACGAAGCCACCGGCGCCCGTCGCTTGCGCCAGCGCGTCGCGATCGAGCGCCTCGTCATGCCTGTAGACGTCGTCGCGGAACTGCACGACGCCGTCCTTGGTCACCCAGCCGGTCAGATAGACCCAGGCCACCGGCATCTTGTGCGGCAGGTTGATGATCTTGGTCTGTCCGGCAGCGATGCCGGCATCGATCGCGGCGCGATCCCAGCCGGGCGGCCCATCCTGCAGGATCCAGGCAGCGAGATCGCGGACGTTGTCGACCCGTGTGCAGCCATGGGAATCGAAGCGGTAGTCGTCGGCAAACAGCTTTCGCGTATCGGTGTCGTGCATGTATACCGAGTACGGGTTCGGCATATCGATCTTCAGATTGCCGAGCGCATTCCAAGTGCCGGCATCCTGACGCACGGTGAAGTTCGGCGAACGGTCCGACGCCCAGTCGATCGACGCCGGATTGATCTCCTCGTCGTGGCCGCCGAGCACGCGCATGTGCATGCGGCTCAGATAGGACGGATCGCGCCGCATATGGGCGATGATCTCGTTCTTGGTGATCGAGAGCGGCACCGTCCAGGTCGGGTTGAGATTGACCGAGGTGATGTAGGCGGTCAGCGTCGGCGACGGCTTGTCGATCTTGCCGACGATGACGCGATAGCGCCGCTCGACCTTGCCGTTGTTGACCGCCTCGACGAAGGCGGCCGGGATGTTCACCACGACATAACGCTCGGCGAAGCTGAAATCCATGCCGAGCAGGCGCTCGAGCGAGGCTTCGAGCTGCTTGATGCGGACGCCGACCGGCACGTTGAGCGCCTTCAGGGTCGCCGCGTTGACGCTGCCGGTGACGTCGAGGCCGTGGCGGAGCTGAAAGCGCTTGACGCCCTCGGTGACCGCGGCGTCGTAATTGTCGCCGGCCGCGTCCTTGGCGGGCATGTCATCGGAAATCACCAGGCGCTGGCGCAGCGTGACGACGTCCGGCCCGCTCGCGCCCGGCGCCAGCTTGGCGTCGGCGGGCAGCGTCGGCCAGCCGCCGCGCACCTGGATGTCGGAGTAGAACAGCAGCGCATCCTTGATGCGCTGGAAAGTGTCCTCGTCGAACACCGGATCGGACGACAGCGCCAATTGCGCGGCCGAGCGCGATTCCGGGGTCGAGCCCGGCCTGGCCGCGGCCTGCGGCGGCTTGGCCGGGCTGGCAGGCTTGGCGGCAACCGGCGGCCTCGACGGACCAGCCGGCGGCGGCTGCATCAACGTCGGCTGGCCGGCGACGCTGCCTTGCGCCAGTGCCGGGCCGGACGCCAGAGCCACGATGACACCGGCAAACAGAGCTGTCCGCATGAGTAGGCTTCCCCCGACTCGGTCGCGCGATTCTGGCCGGAAGTTCAAGCCTGCGGCTGAGGTTCCATCGGCCCGGTCTCCGGACGCGGCGGCGGGCGGTTGCGGCCGGCGCCGGCGGTCGGCACCGTCGAATTGCGCGGCGTGGTCGGCTCGATGATCGATTCGCGATTGGGCCGCTTGCCCATGAGCAAATCGTTGATCTCGTCGCCGGCCAGCGTCTCGAATTCGAGCAGGCCCTTGGCCAGCGCTTCGAGGTCGGCGCGTTTGTCGGTGAGGATCTGCTGCGCCTCCTGATAGCCGGCTTCGACCAGGCGCCGGATCTCGGCGTCGATCTTCTGCACGGTGGCTTCGGAAATGCTCTGCTGCCGCGCCACCGAGTAACCGAGGAACACCTCTTCCTGGTTCTCGCCATAGGCCACGGTGCCGAGCGCATCGGACAGGCCCCAGCGCGTCACCATCAGGCGCGCGAGCTTGGTCGCCTGCTCGATGTCGGAAGCCGCGCCGGAGGTGACACGCTCGTGGCCGAACACCAGCTCCTCGGCGACGCGGCCGCCCATCATGATGGCAAGCCGCGACGTCATCTGCTCGAGCGACATCGACAACTTGTCGCGCTCGGGTAGCTGCATGACCATGCCCAGCGCGCGGCCGCGCGGAATGATGGTCGCCTTGTGCACCGGATCGGTGGCCTTGACGTTAAGCGCGACGATGGCGTGGCCGCCCTCGTGATAGGCGGTGAGGAGCTTCTCCTCCTCGGTCATCACCAGCGACTTCCTTTCGGCGCCCATCATCACCTTGTCCTTGGCATCCTCGAACTCGACCTGTGTCACCATGCGCTTGTTGCGCCGGGCCGCCATCAAAGCCGCTTCGTTGACGAGGTTCATGAGATCGGCCCCGGAGAAGCCGGGCGTGCCGCGCGCGATGGTCTTCAGGTTCACGTCGGGCGCCAGCGGCACCTTGCGCACATGCACCTTCAAAATCTGCTCGCGGCCAACGACGTCCGGGTTCGGCACCACCACCTGGCGGTCGAAGCGGCCCGGACGCAGCAGCGCCGGGTCGAGCACGTCGGGGCGGTTGGTGGCGGCGATCAAAATGATGCCTTCATTGGCTTCGAAGCCGTCCATCTCCACGAGCAGTTGGTTCAGCGTCTGCTCGCGTTCGTCGTTGCCGCCGCCGAGGCCCGCGCCGCGGTGGCGGCCGACGGCGTCGATCTCGTCGATGAAGATGATGCACGGGGCATTTTTCTTCGCCTGCTCGAACATGTCGCGCACGCGACTGGCGCCGACGCCGACGAACATCTCGACGAAGTCGGAACCGGAAATGGTGAAAAACGGCACGTTGGCCTCGCCGGCAATGGCGCGCGCCAGCAGCGTCTTGCCGGCGCCCGGGGAGCCGACCATCAGCACGCCCTTGGGGATCT
>JASHQO010000373.1 GCA_030039105.1 Xanthobacteraceae bacterium | reverse complement strand
GCCAGATTGCGGCGACCGAAAGCATCATCAAGATCGAGCAGGACGTGCTGTCGGTGATGCAGAAGCAATACAAACTCGGCAGCATTGCCGAGGGTGACGTGGTGGCGCAGCAGGCGGCGCTGGCTCAGGTCGAGCAGACCCTGCCGCCGCTGCAAAAACAATTGCTGCAGCAGCGCGACCTCATCGCGGCATTGATCGGCGGCTTCCCCAACCAGCATCTGCCGGAAAAATTCATCCTTGCCGGCCTGCGCCTGCCGCGCGATCTGCCGGTCAGCCTGCCGTCGAAGCTCGTCGAGCAACGTCCCGATATCCGCGCCGCCGAGGCCAACTTGCAATCGGCCAGAGCGCAGATCGGCGTCGCCGTCGCCAACCGGCTGCCCAACATCGCGCTGTCGGGCACGATCGGCTCGACCGCGCTGTCGCTCGATCAATTGTTCACGCCGGGCTTCGGTTTTTGGTCCGCGACCGGCTCCATCACGCAGCCGCTGTTCCACGGCGGCGCGCTGCTGCACAAGGAGCTTGCCGCGGAAGCCGCCTACGATCAGGCCGTGGCGCAATACAAGAGCACGGTGCACGTGGCGTTTCAGAACGTCGCCGATAGTCTGCGTGCGATCCAGACCGATGCCGTTGCGCTGCAGAAGGCGGTTGCCTCCGAAGCGGCGTCGGCCCATAGCCTCGAGATCACGCGCAAGCGCCTGGCGCTCGGCGACATCACTTATCTCGGCGTCTTGAACGCGCAGCAGACCTATCAGCAGGCCGTGATCGCTTTGGTCCAGGCCAAGGCCGCCCGCTATGCCGATACGGTAGCGCTATTTCAGGCGCTGGGTGGCGGCTGGTGGAACCGCAGCGACGTCGCGCCGGAAAAGCCGCTCACAATTCGCGACGTATTCCAGTGATAGGCCCACAGCGAATCCGCCGCGGAGTTATCCGCAGGCCGACCCGCTCGCGACAGCGCGGACGCTTGCGTCCGGGCGTCTTTCCGGAGCATTTACCAAAACGCATGGCTCCGGCTCCCCGCAGGGGCCGGCGCTTGGGGCGTAACATGTTGACCTTCAATGATTTTTTGCTACATCTGGGCTGCGGACGGGCAACCCATACATTCCTCACAGGTATTTGCCTCACAGGTATTTGAACCTAGCTGCGATAACCGGCGACCAATCCCATGAGCCGACCTTAGGGGCGATGCAGGCACCGGCAGATGAATTGCTGATTGGCCGAATCGCGCGCGGAGACCGGCTCGCGATGCAGGTTCTGTTTGCCCGGCATCATGTGCGTGTCTATCGCTTCGTGCTCCGCCTGATGCGTGACGAGATGGCGGCGGAGGACGTCATCAGCGAGGTGTTTCTGGACGTCTGGCGTCAGGCCAGTCGATTTGAAGGCCGCAGCGCCGTTTCGACCTGGCTCATCGCCATCGCCCGATTCAAGGCGCTCTCCATGCTCCGCAAGCGGCGCGAGGAGGGCTTGGACGACGAGATGGCGGAGCAGATCGAGGAACCATCGGATGATCCGGGACTTGCCATCGAAAAACTCGACAAGGGAACGAAGCTGCGCCAGTGCCTCGCTGCACTGTCGCCGGAACATCGGGAAGTGATCGATCTGGTCTACTACCACGAGAAGACCGTGGAAGAGGTCGCCCAGATCGTCGGTATCCCGGAGAACACGGTGAAGACGCGCATGTTCTACGCGCGCAAGAAACTGGGAGAGCTATGCAGAATGGCGGGAATTGATCGAGGTTGGCCATGATGAATAGCGACGGAACGCGCAGCGCGCGACCCGACATCGAGCCCACAGAGGTCGAGACCCTGCTGCCGTGGTACGCTGCCGGCACGTTGCGCCGGCGCGACCGCTTGCGCGTGGAAGACGCGTTGCGCAGCGATCCGGATTTGGCGCGTCAGGCCGATCTGGTGCGCGAAGAGCTTGCCGAGACGATTTATCTGAACGAATCGCTCGGCGTGCCGTCGGCGCGCGCCATGGAGCGACTGATGGCGGCGATTGATGACGAGACCGTGGCGCGCAAGCGCGCCTCGGCGCGCGCGGTCGGCGCCCGGTTCGGCACCTTCATTGCAAGCTTCTCGCCGCGCACGCTCGCCGTCGCCGCATCTTTGGCCGTCGTCGCGATCGCGCTGCAGGCATTCCTTCTCGTCGGCGTGGTCACCAACAAGCCGGCAGGCTCGTTCGAGACCGCAAGCGTCAATGCCGACAGTCATGGCCATGGCACTTTCGCCATGGTGCGGTTCGCCCGCGAGGCCAGTGCCGCCGAGATCACCCGCTTCCTCGAGGACTACCAGGCCAGCCTGGTCGATGGGCCGAAACCAGGCGGCTACTATCGGGTCCGTATCGCCGTAAAGACGCTGGCGAAGGAGGAGCTCGCGCGGATCGTGTCGCGGATGCGCCAGGAGCGCGTGGTTGAAACGGCCAGCGCCGGGGAGAGCGACTAGGCTGCGAGCCAATTTACCGAAAACGGCAGTCCGAATGGGCGCAAAACCGCCTCCGGTATTTTATTACCTCTCCGATTTGGCGACAGCATTAACCTTTGGTTAGCCGATTGAACCGGAGCCGGCTTGGCTGCGACCCATCGTTGGCGGTCATTTTCAGTCCGCCATCGGCGCGCTTCTCCCCCGACGCTGGCGCCGATCTCTTCGGCCCGCCCGGTCCGTCCCCCCGGGCGGGCCACTGAAGTTTTGGGCACCATTCCCCACGCTGAACGGCCCCCCGGGAAAAGAGTCGCGGCGGCTGTGTTGCCCTTTACGGCCCGCCGGAAGCCGTCGACAATGGCCGCCGTGGGGAAATGTTGGTGCGTAGCGAAATCGTCCTTGAAACCGAGGATTTGACGAAAGAATTTGCCGGCTTCGTCGCGGTGCGCGCGATCAATCTGCGCGTCGCACGCGGCACCATTCACGCCCTGATCGGCCCGAACGGCGCCGGCAAGACCACCTGCTTCAATCTGCTCAGCAAATTCTTGAGCCCGACCCGCGGCCGCATCGCCTTTGACGGCCGCGACATCACCGCGCTGCAACCGGCCGAGGTCGCCCGCCTCGGCCTTGTCCGTTCGTTCCAGATTTCCGCGGTGTTTCCCCATCTCACCGTGCTGGAGAACGTGCGCATCGCGCTGCAGCGGGTGCGCGGCGGCTCGTTCGATTTCTGGCGCTCGAAGCGGGTGTTGCGCGCGCTCGACGATCGCGCCATGGCGATCATCAACGACGTCGGGCTCGGCCCTTACGCCGACTCGCTCGCGGTCGAGTTGCCTTACGGCCGCAAGCGCGTGCTGGAGATCGCGACCACGCTGGCGCTCGATCCGGAAATGCTGCTGCTCGACGAGCCGATGGCCGGCATGGGCCACGACGATATCGGTCGCATCTCGGCGCTGATCAAATCGCTCACCGACAAGCGCACGGTGCTGATGGTCGAGCACAATCTGTCGGTGGTCGCCAATCTGTGCGACCGCATCACCGTGATGACCCGCGGCCATGTGCTGGCCGAGGGCGACTACAAGACGGTGTCGGAAGATCCCGCCGTGCGTGAAGCCTATCTCGGAACCGGTCATGGCTGAGCCGCCCGCCCGTCCGCTTCTTGCCGTGAACAATCTCGAAGCCTGGTACGGCGAGTCCCACGTCCTGCACGGCGTCACCTTCGACGTGCATCCGGGCGAAGTGGTGACGCTGCTCGGCCGCAACGGCGTCGGCAAGACCACCACCCTGAAGGCGATCATGGGCATCGTCGAGACCCGCACCGGCTCGGTGCGCTTCGAGGACCGCGAGCTCACGGTGCTGCAGTCGAACGTCATCGCCCGCGCCGGCATCGCCTTCTGCCCGGAGGAGCGCGGCATCTTCGCCAGTCTCGACGTGCGGGAAAATCTGCTGCTGCCGCCGCAAGTGCGGCCCGGCGGTCTCGACCTCGATCGCATTTTTGAGCTGTTTCCGAATTTGCAGGAACGCCTGCGCAGCCAGGGCACAAAGCTCTCCGGCGGCGAGCAGCAGATGCTGGCGATCGCCCGTATCCTGCGCACCGGCGCCCGGCTTCTTCTGCTCGACGAGCCGACCGAGGGCCTGGCGCCGGTCATCATCCAGCAGATCGGCCACACCATCGGCACGCTGAAGGCGCAGGGCTTCACCATCCTGCTGGTTGAGCAGAATTTCCGCTTCGCGGCGACGGTTGCCGACCGCTACTACGTCATGGAACATGGCCAGATCGTCGATCACTTCGCCAACGATCAACTAAAGAACAACATGGAAAAGCTGCACGACTATCTCGGAGTTTGATAGGCTTTCGCCACCATCAAGAGGGCCGCCAGCCCCGCAGGGAGGATGTCATGAAACTTCTAGGCTCACTGGCCTTTGCCGCCGCCGCTTTGCTCGGCACCGCCGCGCAAGCCGACGACATCGCCGTCAAGATCGGCGTGCTCACCGATTTCTCCGGCCTCTATACCGACGATACCGGGCTCGGCTCGCTGGCCGCCGCCAAGCTCGCGGTGCAGGATTTCAACCCGGCCGCCCACGGCATGAAGGTCGAGATCATCAGCGCCGACCATCAAAACAAGCCGGACCTCGGCTCCAGCATCGCGCGGCAATGGTTCGACGTCGACCATGTCGATGCCATCGTCGATGTGCCGACATCGAGCGTGGCGCTCGCCGTCAGCGAAGTGGTGCGCGAGAAGAACAAGGTGCTCCTGGTTTCCGGCGCCGCGATTTCCGATCTCACCGGGCCGAAATGCTCGCCCAACACCGTGCACTGGACCTATGATACGTGGATGCTCGCCAACTCGACCGGAAAATCGATCGTCAAGACTGGCGGCGACACCTGGTTCTTCCTCACTGCCGATTATGCGTTCGGCCACGCCCTGGCACGCGATACCGCCGCGGTGGTGACGGCCAATGGCGGCCGGGTGCTGGGCGAAGTCGCCCATCCGCTGAGCACCCAGGATTTCTCGTCCTACCTGCTGCAGGCGCAGTCGTCGAAGGCCAAGATCATCGGGCTCGCCAATGCCGGCGGCGACACCATCAACGCCATCAAGCAGGGCGCCGAATTCGGCATCCAGGCGGGTGGCCAGCACTTCGCCGCGCTGCTGTTCTATGTCGCCGACGTGCAGGCGCTCGGCCTGAAGGCCGCCCAAGGCCTCGTCCTTACCGAGACGTTCTATTGGGACATGAACGATGGCACCCGCGCCTGGGCCAAGCGCTGGCAGGAGGACCGTCAGGGCAGGTTTCCCAATATGAACCAGGCCGGCGTCTACGGCGCCACCCTGCATTATCTGAAGGCCGTGGCCGCGCTGAAAAGCGCCGCCGATGGCAGGGCCGCGGTCGCCAAGATGAAAGAACTCCCGACCGACGACCCGCTGTTCGGCAAGGGCTATATCCGTATTGACGGCCGCAAGATCCACCCTGCCTATCTGTTCGAGGTAAAGGCGCCGGAAGAGTCGAAATATCCGGGCGATCTCTACAAGCTGCGCGCTACTATCCCGGCGGAAGAAGCGTTCCGTCCGCTCAAGGACGGCAACTGTCCGCTGGTGACGAATTAGCTTTCTTCCCTTCGCCGTAAGGGAAAGGGAGCTGCACGAGAGCATGATCCGGAAAAGTGGATGCCGGTTTTCCGAAAAGATCATGCTCCGACAAAAAACCAGACCATGATCCGATTCCACTTAATCGCATCATGGTCTAGCGTGGAAAAAATCTTGCATAAAATAGGAGGTTGGTCATGAGACTCGCAGGCATAGTGACGTTTGCCGTTGCCGCATTGCTTGGCGCCGCGGCGCAGGCCGAGGATCTCAACGTCAAGCTCGGCGTGCTCAACGACATGTCGAGCCTCTATGCCGACATCGGCGGCCAGGGCTCGGTGATCGCCGCCAAGATGGCGGTGCAGGACTTCAACCCCGCCGCCCACGGCATGAAGGTCGACGTGATCAGCGCCGACCACCTCAACAAGCCCGACGTCGGCTCCAACATCGCGCGGCAATGGTTCGACGTCGAGCACGTCGACGCCATTCTCGACGTGCCGACGTCGAGCGTGGCGTTGGCGGTGAACGAAGTCGTGCGCGAAAAGAACAAGGTGTTTTTGGTTTCCGGCGCCGCGAGTTCCGACCTCACCGGGCCGAAGTGCTCGCCCAACACCATCCATTGGACCTACGACACCTGGATGCTCGCCAACGGCACCGGCAAGGCGCTGGTGAAATCCGGCGGCGATACCTGGTTCTTCATCACGGCGGACTATGCGTTCGGCCACGCGCTCGAACGCGACACTACCGCGGTGGTGAAGGCCAATGGCGGCCAGGTGCTGGGCAGCGTGCTGGCCCCGCTCAACACCCAGGACTTCTCGTCGTTCCTGCTGCAGGCCCAGGCCTCGCACGCCAAAATCATCGGCCTCGCCAATGCCGGCGGCGACACCGACAACGCCATCAAGCAGGGTGCCGAGTTCGGCATCGCCGCCGGCGGCCAGCACTTTGCCGGCCTTCTGGTGTTCATCACCGACGTCGAAGCGCTCGGCTTGAAGATCGCGCAAGGCCTGGTGCTGACCGAGACCTGGTACTGGGACATGACGGATGCCAACCGGGCCTGGACCAAGCGCTGGCAAGTCGAGAAGCCGGGCAAATTCCCGGCCATGACGGTGGCCGGCGTCTACTCGGCGACGCTGCATTACCTGAAGGCCGTCGCCGCGCTCAAAAGCGCCACCGACGGCAAGGCCGTGGTCGCCAAGATGAAAGAGATGCCGACCGACGATCCGCTGTTCGGCAAGGGCTATATCCGCCCCGACGGCAGGAAGATCCATCCAGCCTATCTGTTCGAGGTGAAGTCGCCGGAAGAATCGAAATATCCGGGCGATTTCTACAAGCTGCGCGCCACCATCCCGGCCGACGAGGCGTTCCGACCGATGAAGGACGACAACTGCCCGCTGGTCACCAACTGATCTCTCTTTGTCCTCCCTCTTGTGGGGGGAGGGCAGTGTGGGGGTCGGGAGGTGACGCGAGAGCGTCGACGTTGATGCGCTGTCTCTCGACCCTCACCCCCCTCCCCACAAGGGAAGGGGCTTTGGTACGGAGCGAGTGAGAGCGCCTGATGATCCAAATCTTCGGCATTCCGTCCCAGGCGCTGTTCGGGCAGTTGCTGCTCGGCCTGATCAACGGCTCGTTCTACGCGCTGTTGAGCCTCGGGCTCGCCGTCATCTTCGGCATGCTCAACATCATCAACTTTACCCACGGCGCGCAATACATGATGGGCGCATTCTGCGCGTTCCTGCTGCTCAAATATCTCGGCATCAACTACTGGGCGGCGCTGGTCATCGTGCCGATCGTCATCGGTATCCTCGGCATCCTGATCGAGCGGCTGTTCCTGCGGCACGTGCGCAAGCTCGATCATCTCTATGGCCTCATCCTCACCTTCGGCTTGGCGCTGATCATCGAGGGCCTGTTCCGCAATTACTACGGCTCGTCCGGCCAGCCCTATTCGCCGCCGCCGGAGCTCACCGGCGGGCACAATCTCGGCTTCATGTTCCTGCCGAACTACCGCGCCTGGGTGATTGGTTTCTCGCTGGCCGTTTGTCTCGCCACCTGGTTCGCCATCGAGCGCACCCGGCTCGGCTCGTATCTGCGCGCCGCGACCGAAAACCCGGCGCTGGTGCGCGCCTTCGGCATCAACGTGCCGCGCATGGTGACGCTGACCTACGGCTTCGGCGTCGGCCTCGCTGCGCTCGCCGGCGTGATGGCGGCGCCGATCTATAACGTCTCGCCGCAGATGGGCTCCGACCTCATCATCGTCGTGTTCGCCGTGGTGGTGATCGGCGGCATGGGCTCGATCATGGGCGCCATCGTCACCGGCTTCATGCTCGGCATCGTCGAGGGGCTGACCAAGGTGTTCTTCCCCGAAGCCTCGAATACGGTGATCTTCGCCATCATGATCGTGGTGCTGCTGGCGCGACCGGCCGGGCTGTTCGGACGCGCCGCATGATGGAACGGATGGTCGATCCACTGGTGCTGCAGAGCCGCCGCGAGACGAAGCGGAGCTTCGTCGTCGCCTTCGCCATCATGGTGGCATTGTTCGCTGCTCTGCCGTTCGTCGCCTATCCGGTATTCCTGATGCAGGTGCTGTGCTTTGCGCTGTTCGCCTGCGCTTTCAATCTTCTGACCGGCTATGTCGGCATGATCTCGTTCGGCCACGCGCTCTATTTCGGCTGGGCGGGTTATTTCTCGGCCTATGCCGCCAAGACCTGGCACCTGCAGCCGGAACTGGCGGTTCTCATCGGCACCGCGGCCGCGGCCTCGCT
>JASHQO010000372.1 GCA_030039105.1 Xanthobacteraceae bacterium | reverse complement strand
CCGGTGCTTTGCCGCTTTTCGCTTGCGTTCCCAAAGCGAAGGCAACCGCGTAAAACGTCCCCGATGAACGTCGACACCATGCGCCGTATCGACCGGCTGGCCGGCGTGCCGCTCTGCGCCGTCGCCACGGTGCTGGTGCGGCTGCGCGACCGGCTGCGCGGACGCTCGCCGCGGCCGGCACGGCGGATTCTCTTCATGGAGCTCTCGGAGATGGGCTCGACGCTGCTGGCGAGCCCGGCCATGCGCAAGGCCAAGACGCAGCTTGCCGCCGAGCTCTATTTCGTCATCTTCACCCGCAATGTCGGCTCGCTGCAGCTCGTCGGCATGATGCCGCCGGACAATATCTTCACCATCTCCGACGCGTCGCTGTTCGCGCTGGCCCGCGACACGCTGGCTTTCCTGATCTGGACGCGGCGCAAGGGCATCGACACCGTGGTCGATCTCGAGCTGTTCTCGCGCTTCACCGCGCTGCTCGCGGGATTGAGCGGCGCCGTCCGGCGCGTCGGTTTTTACCGCTTCCACCAGGAAGGGCTTTACCGCGGCGAGATGCTGACGCACCGGGTGGCCTATAATCCGCATCTGCACATCGCCAAGAATTTCATCGCCCTGATCGACGCGTTGTTGGCGCCGGCGCCGACCACGCCTTATGCCAAGACGCTGATCGGCGACGACCAGCTCGCCGTCGAAATTTCGCCCGCCGGCCTGCAGAGCCGCGCCGACATCCTCACCCGCATCCGGGCGCTGACGGCGTTCGAGCCGTCGCGCCATCGCCTGGTGCTGATCAATCCGAACGCCAGCGAGCTGTTGCCGCACCGGCGCTGGATGCCGGAGCGCTTTGCCGAGCTGATCGCGCGCATTCTCACCGCCTACGACGACGTGGTGGTGCTGATCACCGGCGCGCCGGAGGAGCGCGACGCCGCCGAGCGGCTCGCCGCCAAGAGCGCGCCGCGCGCGGTGTCGTTCGCCGGGCACTCGACGCTCGCCGAACTGCCGGCACTCTACGCCCATGCGGCGCTGATGGTGACCAACGATTCCGGGCCGGCGCACTTCGCCGCCGCCACCGGGCTGCCGACCATCGTGCTGTTCGGCCCCGAAACGCCAAAGCTCTACCAGCCGCTCGGCAACTCCCGCGCCATCTATGCCGGCCTTGCCTGCTCGCCCTGCGTCAGCGCCCACAATCACCGCAAGACCGCCTGCACCGACAACATCTGCATGCAGGCCATCGGCGTGGACGAAGTTTTTGCCGCGGTGGCCGACGTGCTATCCCCGCGCAAATGACGACGACCGAGATTGCCACGCCGGCGAAGAATCCGTTCGCGCGCCTCTACGACGCGCTGATCGATCCGGCGCGCTGCGAGCGCACCATGGCGCTGCTGCTCGTCAACTACGCGGTCATCTGGACGCTCTACGGCACGATCGCCAAGAGCAGCCAGGATCTGCATTTCGACATCGGCGAAATGTTCGCCTGGTCGCACCAGGTGGCGTGGAGTTCGCCGACTCATCCGCCGCTCGGCCCCTGGCTGATGCGGGCGTGGTTTTGGCTGATGCCGGTCGACGATTGGTCGTTCTATCTGCTCGGCATCGTCGTCGCGGCGGTGGGCTTGTGGATCGCCTGGCGGCTGGCGGCACGCTACCTGCCGCCGGAACAACGCGCCGTCGGCATCCTGCTGTTGTCGTTCCTGCCGTTCTATAATTTCCACGCGCTCAAATACAACGCGAGCTCGGTGCTGACGCCGTTCTGGGCCGCGACGGCGTGGTGGTTCCTTAAGTCGTTCGAGACGCGCCGCGCCGGCTGGGCCGCGCTCGCCGGACTGGCCGCCGCCTTGTCGATGCTCGGCAAATATTGGTCGCTGTTCATGCTCGCCGGCCTCGCGCTCGGCGCCGTCGCCGATCCGCGCCGCGCCGCCTATTTCCGCTCGTTGGCGCCGTGGCTGACCATGATCGTCGGCGCCCTGGCGCTGGCGCCGCATCTTTATTTCATCGCCACCCATGGCTTCTCGACCTTCCGCTTCGCCATGACCTCGCACGTCACGACGTTTCCCGAAGCCGTGCAGTGGTCGCTCTATTTCTTGCTCGGCGTGCTCGGCTACATGGCGCCGGCTATCGTGCTCAGCGGCTTTGTGACGTTTCCGCGCCTTGCGGCGATCAAGGATACGCTGTGGCCGACCGAGGCCGGGCGGCGGTTCTTCATCATCGCGCTGGTCGCGCCGTTTCTCCTCGCCGCTCTTGTCGCGGTTGTCGTGCAGGCGCGGCTCGATCCGCTGTGGTCGATGTCCGGAATGACGTTGCTGCCGGTGGTGCTGCTGTCGTCGCCGCTGCTGTCAGTCGATCGCACCGCCGCGATCCGGCTCACCGCCATGGCGATCGTCTTTCCGCTCATCATGGTCGCCGCCGCGCCGGCGATCGCCGTCGTCCTGCACCGCAACAGCCTGCAGAACAACTACGGCACCCACTATCGGCTGATCGCGCAGGCCGTGATCAAGGCCTGGGACGAGCAGACCGACGCGCCGCTGCGCATCGTCGGCAGCTTTCGCACCGTGGTCGACGGCACCAATCCGTATTTCCCGAGCCGGCCGGCGACTTTTGCCATCACCAGCCCCTGGCGCACGCCCTGGGTCGACGACGACCGCATCAAGCGCGACGGCATCGCCATCGTCTGCCCGGAGCAGGAGACGGACTGCATGCAGGAGCTGAACGCCTATGCAACGCGCTTCGCCGCCAAGCTCGTCGAGGACGTCACCTTGGCGCGGCGCTATTTCGGCACCGACGATAAGCGGATCCTCTATCGGATCGCGATCATCCCGCCGCAATAGTCTCTCTCCCCGCACAGCGGGAAGAGGTGAAAGATCAATACCGGTAATGATCTGCCTTGAACGGCCCGTCCTGCGGCACGCCGATATAGGTCGACTGCTTGTCGGACAGCTTGGTCAGCTTGACGCCGATCTTGTCGAGGTGCAGCCGCGCGACCTTTTCGTCGAGGTGCTTCGGCAGCGTGTAGACCTTCTTCTCGTATTTGCCGGGATTGGTCCACAGCTCGATCTGCGCCAGCGTCTGGTTGGTGAACGACGACGACATGACGAAGCTCGGATGCCCCATGGCATTGCCGAGATTCACCAGCCGGCCTTCCGACAGCAGGATGATGCGCTTGCCGTCGGGAAATTCGATCTCGTCGACCTGCGGCTTGACGTTGTTCCACTTCAAATTCTTCAGCGCGTGGACCTGAATCTCGCTGTCGAAGTGGCCGATATTGCAGACGATGGCGCGGTCCTTCATCTTGCGCATGTGGTCGATGGTGATGACGTCGACATTGCCGGTCGCGGTGCAAAAGATGTCGGCGCGCGGCGCAGCGTCTTCCATGGTGGTCACTTCGTAGCCTTCCATCGCCGCCTGCAGGGCGCAGATCGGATCGATCTCCGACACCATGACGCGGCAGCCGGCCTGGCGCAGCGACGCGGCGGAGCCTTTGCCGACGTCGCCGAAGCCCGCGACCATCGCCACCTTGCCGGCCATCATCACGTCGGTGCCGCGGCGGATGCCGTCGACCAGCGACTCGCGGCAGCCGTAGAGATTGTCGAACTTCGACTTGGTGACGCTGTCGTTGACGTTGATGGCGGGGAACAGCAGCCGGCCTTCCTTGGCCATCTGATAGAGCCGGTGCACGCCGGTCGTGGTCTCCTCGGTGACGCCTTTGATGGTCTTGCCCGTCTTCGAATACCAGCCCGGCTGTTCCTTGAGCCGCTTCTTGATGGCGGCGAACAGCACCTCCTCTTCCTCGTTGGTCGGCTTGGCGATCACCGAGGGATTGCTCTCGGCCTGCATGCCGAGATGCAGGAGCAGCGTGGCGTCGCCGCCGTCGTCGAGGATCATGTTGGGGCCGCTGCCGTCGGACCATTCGAAGATGCGGTGGGTGTAATCCCAATAATCCTTCAGGCTCTCGCCCTTGACCGCGAATACCGGCGTGCCGCCGGCCGCCACCGCGGCGGCGGCGTGGTCCTGGGTCGAATAGATGTTGCAGGACGCCCAGCGCACGTCGGCGCCAAGCGCTCTGAGCGTCTCGATCAGCACCGCGGTCTGGATGGTCATGTGCAGGGAGCCGGCGACGCGGGCGCCGCGCAGCGGCTGGGTCGGCCCGAATTCCTCGCGCGTCGCCATCAGGCCCGGCATTTCGGTTTCGGCGATGGAGATTTCCTTGCGGCCCCAATCGGCGAGGCCGATGTCCTTGACGACGTAATCGGCGGACTTGGTCGACGTGCTCATGACGATCCTTGGTTCGGATAGATTTTGGGCCGGCTGCTGCAGCCGGCGCGGGAGCCGGGGCTATAGCAGGTGCGGCCGGCAACGGCAATAAAGACATAAAGATACCTTTATGTCCGAACTATTATAACGGACCGGCATTCCCTTGCCATGAACATCGACGCGAATCCCAACCTTCCGGTCACGTCGCTTCGCCAACTGGCCGAAGCCGAGGCCGCTTGCCGGCGTTGCCCGCTGTACCGCGACGCCACCCAGGCGGTGCCGGGCGAAGGGCCCAAACGGGCCACCTTCATGCTGGTCGGCGAGCAGCCGGGCGACAAGGAAGACCTCGCCGGCAAGCCGTTTGTCGGCCCGGCTGGCCGCATCCTCGACCAGGCCCTGCACGACGCCGGCATCGCGCGCCGGGAGGCATACGTCACCAACGCGGTAAAGCACTTCAAGCACGAGATGCGGGGCAAGCGCCGGCTGCACAAGCGGCCGAGCAATTACGAAATCGAGCGTTGCAAGATCTGGCTCGAACGGGAACGCGAGCTGGTCAAGCCGGCCGCCGTCATTGCGCTCGGCGTCACCGCCGCGCGAAGCCTGACCGGAAAGACCGTGACGATCGGCAAGCTGCGCGGCAAGCCGCTCGCCCTGGCCGATGGCACCCGCTTGTTCGTCACCGTGCACCCGTCGGCGCTGCTGCGCATCGAGGACGCGGCCGACAAACACGCGGCTTATCGCCAATTCGTCGCCGACCTCAAATCGGCGGCGACGGCGCGCTGAAGCGGCGGCTCACTGCCGCGTCGCCGGCTTGGCGACGCCGGCCTGGGTCAGGGCGGTGGCGACCTGCTGCATGCGGTTGATGAGATCGATGGCGGCCGCCGGCGACAGCGCCACCCGGCACGACGGATAGCGCCGGCCGGTGATCGGCGTATTGGGCTTGAGCTCGTCGAAGCGCGTCACGGCGAATTCGATCCGCAGCGTCTGGCCGTCGTAGAGCAGGCCGGTGACCGCGTCGGCGAAGTGCTCTTGCAGGTCGGGACGGTCGACGTAGCGGATCGTTGCGGTCTGGCCCGTGGCCACTGGATTGGCGGCCGCTTCGTTTTCGTTTGCCATCGGCCAACTCCCTTCGTTGAAACGGCGATCGATCAGTCCTGCTCGCCGAAGCGCGACTCGATCAGGGCCGCCAAAGCGTCGATGACTTCGGCGGCTTCCTTGCCGACCGCCTCGATCGTGATCTTGGTGCCCGGCGATGCCGCAAGCATCATCAGTCCCATGATCGAGGTGCCGCCGACGGTCTCGCCACAGCGCATGACGCGCACGTCGGCGTCGAATTTCTCCACCGTCTGCACGAAGCGGGCGGAGGCTCGCGCGTGCAGCCCCTTCTTGTTGCAGATGGTCAACTCGCGAACGACGGCGCCTTCGCGGAAGTGCGGCGGATCGCCCGCGCAGTCGTCTTCGCTGGCGAGCACCCGGTCGTTCATTTGCCGTTGA
>JASHQO010000371.1 GCA_030039105.1 Xanthobacteraceae bacterium | reverse complement strand
ATGACGTTATGGTCGTGGTCGCGGGTGTTCGAGGCGCCGATCGACAGAGTGATCGATCCGTCCGCGCTGCCGATCATCGATCAACTCGCCGGCGAGTGCATCGAATCGGTCTACGATCTAATGGTGCGGCGGTCCACGGCGCGGCCTTTGGCGCAAAAGTTCCTTTCGGTGAGCAATTTCTACACCACCGAGCCATGGCGCTCGCTGATGGCGGACAACACGCCGGGTCCTATGTCGCCCAATGTCCCGCTGTTCCTGGCGCAAGGCGGCGCCGACCATCTGGTGCTGCCGGCAGTGACAGACGATTACATGAAGCGTCAATGCCGTGCCGGCGGCAAAGTGCAGATGCTGACGCTGCCGGAGGCCAATCACGGCTTTATCGCGCGCGATGCCGCCCTATCCGCAGTCGAATGGATGACAGATCGCTTCGCCGGATTTCCGGCGTCGAGCGACTGCGCGCCCTGATGCGAAGCGGGCCGAGCCGCCTATCGTCTGCCATCGGCCGGTGCTAGCGTTAGCGCATAGCGCCGATCAACGGCGCGCTGAATTGCAGCGCAGGGAGGGTCTCGTGAAAGCATTCATCACGGCGTTGTGGCTTGCCTCCAATGTCGCCGCGACGGCCGCCTTCGCCCAGCCGATGCCGCCGAACGAAGCCGGCGTGACCATGGGGCATCTGCACCTCAACTCCGCCGACGTCGCGGCCAACAAGACGATTTTCGCCGGAATGGGCGGCACGGTCGGCAGCGTGGACGGCGCGCCGTTGCAATATGTGCGCTTTCCCGGCGTCGTCGTGATCCTGAACTTGCCGTCCGGTGCGCCGCCATCGAGCGGGCCGAGCGAAGGCACCGTGGTCAATCATGTCGGCTTCCTGGTGTCGAACGTTCAGGACGCCGTCGCCAAGTGGAAGGCCGCTGGCGTGCCGGTGCTGCCGGGCAACAACGGGCGTGTGGACCAAGCTTATGTGGTGACCGCCGACGGCCTGCGTGTCGAGATACTGGAGGACAAGAACCAGACCGCCCCGATCGTCTTCCATCACGTCCATTTCTTTGTGCCGCAGGCGGCGATCCCCGACATCCAGGCCTGGTACGTCAAGAATTTCGGCGCCCGCGCCGGTATGCGCGGGCCGAACCAGGCCGCCGACGTGCCTGGGGCCAATCTGACATTCTCCAAGACGGATTCGGCGACCGTTCCCACTAAGGGGCGCATCCTCGACCACATCGGCTTCGACGTGACGGATATCGAGGCGACGGCGAAAAGGCTTCAGGCCAACGGCGTGACGCTTGATCGGGGTATCGAGACGCTGCCGAACGGCGTCAAGTTGCTGTTCGTGCACGATCCGTGGGGCACCAATATCGAGGTGAATCAGCGGCCACATCCGCTGTGAACGCTACGCGCGCCATGCCGCTCGCGCGGTCTCGACGCAGAGCTTGAGCTTGGCGCGCTGGTCGGCTTCGCTCAGCGGATTGCCGGCAACCGTCGAGGCAAAGCCGCATTGCGGGCTGATGGCGAGGCGGTCCTTGTCGATGTAGCGCGCCGCTTCGTCGATGCGATGGAGCAGATCCTCGGCGCGCTCGAGTACCGCGCTCTTGGAGCTGACTAGGCCGAGCACCACGCCCTTGTCGTTCGCGACGAACCGCAGCGGCGCAAAATCTCCGGCGCGGGCGGTGTCGAATTCGAGCAAGAAGTGCGTCACCCCTGGCACGCCGAACAGGACCTTGGCAATTTTGTCATAGCCGCCTTCGGCCAGATATTTGCCTTTGAAATTGCCGCGGCACATATGGACGCCCACCGCCATATCCGGCGGTGCAGCACCGATCGCTTCACCGAGCGCCTCGGCATAGAGATGGATAAGATGCGCCGGATCGTTGCCGTCGTCGACGATCCGCTGCCACACCGCCGGATCGCACAGCATGGCGAGCGCGACCTCGTCGAGTTGAATATAGCGACAGCCCGCAGCGGCGAGATCGGCGATTTCGGCGCGATACACCGCCGCAAGATCGCGAAAGAATTTTGGCGCGCTATCGTAGATGCCGGCAGCCGCATAGGCGCTGCCGCGCCAAAAATGCATGGTCGAAGGCGCGGGCAGGGTCACCTTCGGCAGCGCGTTGGCGTTGTCGCGCAAAAAGCCGAATTCGTCGACGGCCAGGGGCTGCCGACGCGCTACTTTGCCGATCACGAGCGGCGCGGCGAAGGTCAGCGTTCGGCCGTGCTCGTCGCGAAAGGTGAAACGCGATTCGCTGATGCTCAGGCCTTCGGTGCGCTCGACGAACCGGCTCCAATACGACGCGCGGCGAAATTCGCCGTCGCTGACGACGACGAGGCCGACCTCTTGCTGTAGTGCGATGGCATCGCGGATCGCTGCGTCCTGTGCCGCGACGAAACCCGCTTCGTCGAGCGCGCCCTCGTTGAACGCGCGATAGGCCTGACGCAACGCCGCCGGCCGCAGCAAGCTACCGATATGATCAGCGCGAAACGGCGGGCGACGCATGGTTGTTTATCCGAGTCCGGAATTATCGACCGGCGCCACCGCAATATATCGGCGCCGCCAGGAATTGGCTTGCGCTACCTTGTTGGAGCAAGCCGACCGCAACCTATTCGGCGATGACGCTATCGAGCGCTTGCGACAATTGCGCCATGGAAAACGGCTTGTTCATGCAGGCAATGTTTTGCACCTTCAGCCACTTCAAGTCCTTTTGCGTCGGCGCGTAGCCGGTCATGCACAAAACGCCGGTCTTCGGTCGAACGCGCATCGTCTCCTTGATCACGGTGATACCGTCGATGCCCGCCGGCAGCACCATATCGGTCAGCACGACGTCGAAACGCGCCGGCGAAACGATCAGATCGAGCGCCTCGTGGCCGTTCGCCACGGCGTAGACCCTGTAGCCGAGGGTTTTCAACTGCGCCGCCGTCACCGTCCGGACGTCGGCATCGTCCTCGACCAGCATCACGGTCTTCTGTTTGGCGTTAGGCGACGTCGAGTCGGCTTCGGTTCGGTGCGGCAGCAATGCTATGTCGACCCGCGGCAGGCGGATCGTCACCGTCGTGCCGCGCTCGATTGCGCTGTCGATCTCGATGTGTCCACCGGATTGCTCGATGAAGCCGTAGACCATGCTCAGACCAAGCCCGCTGCCGAGGTTGTCCGGCTTGGTGCTGAAGAACGGCTCAAATGCCCGCCGGCGTACATCTTCCGTCATGCCATGGCCGCTGTCGCGGATTGTGAGATAGATATCGTCTGCCGACGGCGAACCTGCGCCATTTTCCGCTTGCTTGGCCGGCCGACACTCCGTCGCGATGGTCAGCTCGCCGCCTTCCGGCATGGCATCCCTGGCATTCAACGCCAAATTGACCAAGGCATTGGCGAACTGCCCACGGTCGACGGCGACGACCGCCCCCGAGGCGTTCAACTGGACGTTGGTCTCGATCGACTCGCCGAGCGAGCGCTGCAGCAGCCGGAGCGTATCCAGCACCAGTTGATCGACCAAGGTCGGCTGGGTCTGCAACGGGCGTTGTTGCGAAAACGCCAGCAGTCGTTCCACCAGATCGCGGCCGCGCCGGCTGGCGCGCAGGCTGGCATCGATCAGTTCCGGCTCGGCGGGCAGGCCCTTGCGTGCGGCGCGATCGATGAATTCAAGACTGCCGCTGATCACGGCGAGAAGATTATTGAAATCGTGCGCGGTGCCGGCGGCCAATTTGCCGACAGCCTCCATTTTTTGCGCCTGCAGGAGCGATAATTGGGCTGCCTCGCGCATGCGCATTTCCTGCGACAGCCGTGCCGTGTGTTCGGCGACGCGCCGTTCAAGCTCCTTGTTGGTCTCTTCCAAAGCCGCCTGTTCCAGCTTGTGCGCGTTGATGTCGATCATCGTGCCGATGAGGCGGATTGGCCGGTTCGCCTCGTCACGAATAAGTGCGCCGCGAGTCTGCACCCAGCGATAATCGCCGCTCTTGCACCGCAGTCGGAATTCCAGCGTCAATATCTGGCGGCCTTTCGCGGCTAAATGTTCGCGCCGCTTGTCGATGACGGCCGCGCGATCGCCGGGATGCACCAGGTCGATGAAGGTTCTCTGATCGAGAGGCAGCTCGTCGTCCGAGTAACCCAGGATCTCGTTCCAGCGTTTTGAAACATAATGCTCATTGGTCACGAGATTGACGTCCCAGATGCCTTCACTGACCGTTTCCGCGATCAGTTGCGAGCGTTCCTTGCTCTGCAGCAGCGCGCCTTGTATCTCCAGCATCTTGGCCGTGGTCGTGCTCAGCCGTCGCTGCCGCGCGATGTTGAAGCAGATGATGGCGAGCGCGATGATGGTGACGAGCGACGTCGCAATGAAATAGTGCGAGCGCTGCTGCCAATATTCGCCGAAGACTTCACGCTGCGCCAAGCCGACCGAAACCACGAGCGGCAGCGATTCAACCCTGCGGTACGAAATCAGCCGCGGTACGTTGTCGAAATATCCCCTCGATTGGAAGAAACCGGCTGGGCTGGCCTCGGCATACCTGAACAGATTTGTATCGCTGTGCCCGGTATCCGAAATCTCCCTTTTATAGCCGCGGGAGGCCCGCATATATCCGTCCAGCCCCCACAACGCGACGCTTCCGTCGTTGCCGACGTCGATGGAATTGTAGAAGCGCGACAGCGCTGACGTGTAGATCGCCGCGGAAATAATGCCGCCAAACGCGCCGTCCTTGTTGACGAGACGTCGCGACAGCCAAATCGAGGAAATGCCCGTCCTCTTTCCGACCATCGCCTTGCTGATGACCAAGTCGTCGCTGTCCGAGCCTTTGAGGGCGAGGAATTGGCCGCGATCGCTAACGTCGACGCGTTGGCCCGGTAGCGGCGGCATGGTCGACGCTTTCAGAATGCCGTCCGGCCCGATCAGACTGATTTGTGGGACAAAGTCGCCGAGATAAGGTCGCGCGCTTTCGATGTCGAACTGCTCCGGACTCCTGGCGTAGCTCGCCTGTAGCGACACCAAAATTGCGTCGGTGTCCTTGATCGCACGATAGATGTAGGCCTCGAAGGTGCGAGCGAGATTGGACGCATTTTGTTTCGCGGCCCGAACGATCGCCTTTTCCTGTAGGCTCAGGTGCACGGCGACGCTGATCCAGGCAAACGCGATCAAGGCGACACCGAGAAAGGCGCTGGGTTGCAGCGTGGCCGTCAGCCATTGTCGCCAATACCGATCTTGCCGGGGCGCCGACCATAGTGCCGGCCCGGCTTCGGCGCCGCTCGGCGTCGCGGCCCAGGCAGAAGCAGTGAACTGATCCGATACTGGTCCAACCGAGTTGCTGCTCATGCAAACGCCGTGCTCCCGCAGGGTACGGACAATCAAATGATTCTAAATCGCAATGATTTAATCTGATTCGGGGCCAGTTAATCAGCGGCTGTGAACATCTTTGGCTCTACCAAGAGAGGCGCAAGGCGGCACGGGTCGAGGACTGGCGCCGCAAATGGCGGCCGGGAACAAAAGCCACGGCCGGTTCATTGATTCCGAGTCCGATTGACGTCCAGGTTCTTGCAGGTTCTTGTCATGGCCAAGTCAGCTCGAAAGTCCACACCCCGGAAGCCCGCGCGGCGAAGGTCAAGCCGCCGTTGGTCGGCGCGCGTCACCCGCGAAAGCGATGCGCTGGATCTCGATCGCGGCGTATTCACCTTGAAGAGTCCGCAGCGCATTGCCGCGTCGCTGAAGCGCTCGGCCGAACGCAGCCGGCGCCGTAAATCCAACCCATACCGGTCGGCGCTGTCGATGCTGATCTTCTACATCAATCGCGCCGGCAAGAATCTTCCAGCCGCACGGCGCAAGACGCTGCAACGTGCCAAGGTTGAATTACGTAAGCAGTTCGGGCGCCGTTAGCGCATATGGGCGATGCGCCGGAAGCCGCCGGGGTCGAGTATGGCCAGCGAGCGGTCGCTAATTCTGATCAGCCCGTTGCGGCGGAATTCCGACAGCACCTTGCTGACGTGGACCGGCGTAAGGCCGGTGGCGTCGGCAACGTGATGTTGCCGCAGCGGGAAGTCCATTTCGATCGCCGACGCGGCGTCGACCCTGGTCATGCCGCGGCGGGCGAGCCGGTCGGAGAGACTGAGGATCAGCCGGGCGATGCGTTCGTCGGCGGTCCGGCGCCCGAGATCGACGATGAGCTGATCGGCACGTTCCTTCTCCTCGATCCAGGCGCGCGATAGCTGATCGAACAGGCTCGGATGCTGAAGCAGGAGCTCTTTCAGTTCGCCGCGCTTGAAGGAGCCGTAAGTGACGTCCGTTACGGCCTCGACCAGGCAGTGCGAGCGCGGCTCGAACAGCAGCGTGGTCGAAACAAGATCGCCCGGCAGCAGAAAACATAAGATTTGCCGGCTGCCGTCGGACAACATGATGACCGACGCCGCCCAGCCGCTGCAGATGACGGGCACGGCATCGTGCAGGTCGCGCTCGCGGCAAATGATGCGGCGCGCCGGAATGGAGTGCACGGATTGGTAGATTGGGAGCGCGTCGGCACGCTCCGCCGTCGGCTGGGTCGCCGCAACCCAGGTTAGATACGATTCTGGCACGGCGCCCGGCATCTCAGCCTGCGGCCTCAGTTCGCGAAGGTTTTGCTTCATAGCCCGGGCCGTCAATTGCGTGTTGACTCTTGTTTAGCGGCCACAAAGCCAGGCGGTACTGCTACGACGGGTGGACCTTTGCACTGGGATGAGGACGGTGATTTGGGTGGCCAGCCGAATCGAGCCCATCTATTCGAAATCCGCATATCGGAACCGTTCAGCCATGTTTCGCGCCGATGGCGCGCACCCATAGGGAACTCCGCGACTCGCTTGTGAAATCAGCTTAAACTACGGAATCATGCATCAGAAGGGTCTTTTTTGATACATAGAATTTTAATCTATATTAAGAAATCGGCTTAGTTCACAGATTTTGTTGATGGGGGCACTTGAATAAACCGCCCCTATGCACGAGTAATTGTATTATTATCTGATTACTACTTAATCGCGTTCAACCGAGATAAATGTACAACCTTCACATACCACTATTGCGTCCATGCCCTATTATGAAATCCTTATTACGAGATTTTATCACACATAGGCCGTTGCAACGCAGCAACTGAACATGCAATCCGCGGATCAATCCGCGCTCCGGATATTCCCTCACCGCATGATGAAACGATTTTCGGATGCACCCAGCGTATAGGAATTGGGCCTATGCGCCGTCACTGGGCGCGACTTCGTTGCTGCTTCGCAGCGGTTGCGTCGGCGACTCGCCGAGATAGTCGCGTGCGCAGCGGTTTGGCATGCAGGATCATTACCGCCAGCGTCTGGTCGAATTCCGTCAACAGCAAGCGGGCAGCGGTGCGGCCGTGAGGAGCAAGCGGAAAGCGGTCGCGCCACCGCTCATATTTGCGGCGCGAGTTCGCAGCATGAAATGTAGCTGGAGCGCCTGCTTTCTTAATGTAGAATATCATTTTGCAATGTTGTTCGAGGCGAATATATTGCGTCGGGAAGTATAGTTTTCCAGATTAACAGATTTTCAATTGCGATAGAACTATTCAATTACCCGAATACATTCAAAGTTCTGCGCCCAAAACTTAACGGGGAAGCTTGGCGCGCAGGACGGCGAAACGTGCGGGCGCCTGCAGCGGCACCACGGGCCGCGGCCGGGCCTTTGAGCGGATGGGGGCGTTCCCTTGGATATCATGACTGAACCGGCCGCTTCGGCGCCGCTTGGCGCGAGCCAATTCGGCGCGGCGGAGCCCGGTCTTGCCAAAGCCGCAGCGGCGACACCAAGCCAGCTCATCAGCTTCGCCATCGGCGACGATCAATATGGCGTCGACATCATGGCGGTTCGCGAGATCAAGGGCTGGACCGAGATCACGCATCTGCCGAGGCAGCCCGACTACGTCCGCGGCGTGCTCAATTTGCGCGGCGTTATCGTGCCGATCATCGATCTGCGCTGTCGCTTTGGTCAGGGCCTGACCGAAGCGACAGCACTGCACATCGTCATCATCGTGCAGATCGCGTCAAAGCCGATTGGCCTTTTGGCCGACCGCGTGCTGGACATCGTATCGCTCGATGAAATCCAGATTCAGCCGGTGCCACGCATCGCGCAGGCCTCACGGGTCGAATTCCTGTCAGGCCTCGCGACCATCGATGGCGCCATGATCGCTCTGATCGACCTGTCCAACCTTTTGTCCCTGCAAATCCATGAGGACGGCGGCGCCGCCGAAGCAAGACCGGCGGTGCCGCAGAGAAAGATGACATGAGCGCTCGTATCGGCCGGCTCGTCCGAAATCGCCCCTCTGCGACAGAACGCAGCCTCCGGCCAAGCAAACTTCTCGACTGAGCCCAGAAATAACGGAGACCATCATGAGTTGGCTGAAGACC
>JASHQO010000370.1 GCA_030039105.1 Xanthobacteraceae bacterium | reverse complement strand
GCTGGCGCAGCTCCGATCCGGAGCCTGAGCCGAACATCAGCGGCAGGCCGCTGAGCAGTGCCGTCATGGTGGTCATGGTGATCGGACGGAAGCGCAGCAGGCAGGCTTGCCGCACCGCTTCACGCGGCGACAAGCCGGCGCGTTCGCGGTTGATGGCGAAGTCGACGAGCATGATGCCGTTCTTCTTGACGATGCCGATCAAGAGAATGATGCCGATGATGCCGATCACCGACAGGTCGAAGCCGCCGAGCCACAGCGCGAGCAGCGCGCCGACGCCGGCCGACGGCAGCGTCGACAGGATCGTCAGCGGATGGATGTAGCTCTCGTAAAGCACGCCGAGGATGACGTAGACCACGACCAGCGCCGCGGCGATCAGCACCGGCTCGTTCGACAGCGCCGCCTGGAACGCCTGGGCGTTGCCTTGGAAGCTCGTGATCATGGACGACGGCATTCCGATCTCGTCCGACGCCCGTTGAATGGCATCGACCGCCTGGCTGAGCGCGACGCCCGGAGGCAGGTTGAACGTCAGCGTCACCGCCGGAAATTGCCCGGAGTGCGAGACCAGCAGCGCACCGATGTGGTTGGTATCGATGTTGACCAACGTCGATAGCGGCACGAGCTGACCATTGGTCGGAGCCTTGATGTAAAGCTGGTCGAGCGTGTCGAGCTTGCCTTGAATCGACGGCGTCACCTCGAGGATGAGGTAGTAGGAGTTGTTGGTGAAGTATTGGGTGACCTGCTCCTGGCCGAAAGCGTCGTTGAGCGTATTGTCGATGACCTGCGGCTGAATGCCGAAGCGGGCGGCGGCGTCGCGATTGATGGTGACGGTCACCAGCGGCGCCTGGTTCTGCGAGTCGGAGGCGACGTCGGCGAGCTGCGGCAGCTTCTTCATCCGCTCCATCAGGCGCGGCGCCCAGACGCTGAGCTCGTGGAAATCTGGATCCTGCAGCACGTACTGGAACTGTCCGCGGGCGATGCGGCCACCGACCGTGATGTCCTGGGCCGGCTGCAGGAACAGCCGCGCTCCCGGAACCTGCGCCAGCTTGGGACGCAGCCGGTCGACGATTTGCGAGGCGTTGAGGTTGCGGTCGTCGCGCGGCTTGAGGCCGATGACAAAGCGGCCGGTATTCTGGGTATTGCCGTAGCTCGGTCCGAAGAACGATCCGAAGTCGGAGACGTCCGGATCCGTTGCGATCACGTCGGATAGCTGGCGCTGGATGTCCTTCATCTTCTCGGCGGAGACATCCTGGCCCGCCTCCGAGATGCCGAGGATCATGCCGATGTCCTGGGTCGGAAAGAAGCCCTTGGGTATCGTAACGAACATCACGCCCGTCACCGCCATGGTCGCCAGGAACACGAGCAGGGTCGAAAACTGGTGGTCGAGGACGAAATCGAGGCCGCGGCGATAGCCGTCGAGGATCGCATCGAAACCGTATTCGATGATGCGATAGAGCCGGCCGTGCTCGCGGTCGTGTTCGCCGACCAGAAAGCGGGAGCACAGCATCGGGGTCAGCGTCAGCGACACCACCACGGACACCAGGATGGCGGCGATGACGGTGTTGGCGAATTCGTGGAACAGCCGGCCGACGATGCCGCTCATCAGCAAAAGCGGAATGAACACCGCGATCAACGAAATGCTGATCGATATGACGGTGAAGCCGATCTCCTTGGCGCCCTTGATGGCCGATTGCAGCGGCGTGGTGCCGGCTTCCAGATGGCGGAAGATGTTCTCGACCACGACGATGGCGTCGTCGACCACGAAGCCGACGGCGATCGTCATCGCCATCAGCGACAGGTTATCGAGGCTGTATCCGGCCAGATAGATGATGGCGGTCGCGCCGAGCAGCGACAACGGCACCGTGACGCCGGGAATGAGCGTGGCGTGAATGCTGCGCAGGAACAGCAGGATCACCAGGACGACCAGTGCGCACGACAGCAACAAGGTGAATTCGACGTCCTTGACCGCGGCTCGAATGGTCTGCGTGCGGTCGACGATGGTGGTGAGGTGAATGCCGGGCGGAATGATGGAGTGCAGATTGGCGATCGCCGACTTGATGTGATCGACCGTATCGATCACGTTGGCGCCGGGCTGCTTGAAGACCATCAGCATGATCGCCGGCTGGTTGCGGTGCATGGCGCCGAGCGTGACGTCCTGCGGGCCGCCGACGGCAGCACCGACGTCGCGGATCCGGACCGGGGCGCCGTTTCGATAAGCGACGATGACGTCGTTGTAGGGCTCCGGTTCGGTGAGCTGGTCGTTGGTGGCAAGGGCCATGCTTTGCCGGCTGCCGATCATCGTGCCTTTCGGCGAATTGGTGGTGGCGGTGGCGAGCGCCGCCCGCACGTCCTCCAGCGTCAGTTGCCGCGCAGTCAGCTTGGCGGGATCGACCTGGATGCGAATCGCCGGCCGCTGCTGGCCTCCGATCTGCACCTGCGCTACGCCGGGAATCTGCGAAATCTGCTCGGCGGCGACGTTTTCGGCGAAGTCGTCGACTTTGTAGAGCGGCATCGTGTCGGAGGTCGCCGCCACGATCAGGATCGGCGAATCCGCCGGGTTGATCTTCTTGTAGGTCGGCGGCGACGTGAGATTCTTGGGCAATGTCGGGCCCGCGGCCGTGATCGCAGCCTGCACGTCCTGGGCCGCCGCGTCGATGTTGCGGTTGAGATCGAACTGCAGCGTGATGACTGTCGAGCCGAGCGAGCTGACCGAGCTCATCTGGCTGACGCCCGCGATCTGGCCGAATTGAAATTCCAGCGGCGTGGCGACCGTCGAGGCCATGATCTCCGGGCTGGCGCCGGTCAGCGTCGCCGAAACGCTGATGGTCGGAAAATCGACCTGCGGCAACGGCGCGACCGGCAGCAAGGGAAACGCAACGATGCCGACCAGCGCCAGCGCCGCCATCAACAACGATGTGGCGATCGGCCGGCCGATAAAGACTTCAGAGATGTTCATCGGTCTTTATCCGCCTGCTGCCCAGCCGCATCCGGCGGCGCATTTTGGCTGCGGATATCGACGTGCATGCCGACGTCGAGTCGTGATTGCCCGGTGAGCACGATCTGCTCGCCGGCAGCGAGCCCCTTGGTGGCAATCGTCATGTCTTCGTTGACGATGTGGGTCGTGATCGGCCGTTGCTCGACGGTGTCATCCTTTTTCACCACCCAGACGTATGGGCCTTCCGGGCCGCGCTGCACCGCGACCGTCGGCAGCGTGACGGCGTCTTTTTGCGTCGTGATCAGAATGCGGGTGCGCACGAACTCGCCGGGCCACAGCCGCTCGTCCTGGTTCGGGAACTCGGCCTTGAGCTGGATCGTGCTGGTTGCCTGATCGATCTGATTGTTGATCAGCAGCAGATGGCCCTCGGCGAGCTGCTCCTTGTCGTTCTGGTCGAAGGCGAGAACGGAGACAGTGCCGCGCAGCATGGCTTCGCGCACCGGCCCGAGATCGCTTTGCGGCAGCGTGAAGGTCACATAGGACGGCTTGATCTGGGTCAGCACCGTGAGCGGATTGGCGTCGGTGGTATGGATGATGTTGCCGACGTCGACCTGGCGGAAGCCGACGACGCCGTCGATCGGCGCCACGATCGTGGTGAAGCCGAGCTGGGTCTGCGCCGCCTCGATGGCGCCCTGGTCGGCATCGACCGAGGCTTTGAAGTGATCGACCTTGGCCTGCTGGGCGTCGACGTTCTGCTGCGTCTCGAAATTCTTGTTCACCAGGGTGGTGAAGCGAGTCAGGTCCTTGTTGGCGTCGACCAGTTGCGCCTGGTCGTCGGCCTTCCTGGCGACCGCCTGGTCGAGCGTGGCCTTAAACGGCGCCGGATCGATCTTCGCCAGCACGTCGCCCTGTTTGACCTCCTGGCCCTGGCGGAAATCGACGGACACGATCTGGCCGTTGACCTGGGCGCGGATGGCGACGGTGTTGAAGGCCTGCACGGTGCCGAGCGCGTCGTAGTAGATCGGAACGTCGTGCTGCTCGGCGTCGGCCACCGTGACCGGAACCGCGGGCGGACCCGAAACCTTGGCGGTCTTGCCGTGGCGCCACAGCGTCACGCCGCCCGCGACGGCCAACGCGGCAATGACGGCCGCCGCCACATAGGTCAGTCGCGACCGGCGCGGCGTCTTCCACATCCGGCGATCCTGCGTCGGCGTCGGCTCAACCCTGGCTTCCATTGCACTTCCAATGCCTCACGCCGCGATGTGGGTCCTCTTGCAAATATGCCGGTTGATCACTTAAACGCGCAATGCCATGGGGAATTAAAGTTCGTTAAGGTGCTCGGCGCGCCAGCCTATCAGAAACGGGCCATTTGCCGCACTTTATGGAAGTCTCCGCGTAAATTCCAGTTTATACCGGCGGTCCGTTCATCACACTCAACTTGCAGTTCCGAACCAGCCGCGCACACCGTGTGAATCGACGAAACGGCGGACGCGCCGCATCTGCAAATAGAGCCGGCCGGCGGCGGTCACCGCGCGCTCGTGGCTCAACAGCGCGAGGCGGTGCGTGGTCCAGGTATCCTTGTATTCGGCATTGCCGAAGCCGAGATCGAACGTGTCGAAGCCCTGCCGGGCCGTCGTGTCGACCAGGTGCTGGAGCAGCAGATGGCCGACGCGATAGCGGCTGAAGGCAACGTCGAAGGCCGGGAAGATGTAGTAGAACCGGCTACGGTCGATGAAACCCAGATGCCCCGACGCCACGGCGTCGCCGACGGTCAGGGCCGACAAGTGGCTGACGGTGCCGAGCCGCGCCGGGCTCATCATCGCCCGGTAAAACGCTTCGACACCGGGCTCGGCCAAAAAGTCCGGCATGTGCGAGCGAGAATATCTTTGCCGCTTGAGCGCAAGCAGCCGCTCCGCCACCTCGTTCAACGTGGTTCCGGCGGGATTGACGACGAAGCGCGGTTCGCCGGTCCGGCATAGCCGCTCGTTATGGTACGCGAGCCGGCGCCGCATTCTTTTGACGGAACCCGGTATCTCGGAGCGATCGCGCAATTCCTTCAACAGCATCGAATGGCCGTCGTGGGCAAAGGCCGTGCAATCGAGATAGGTGAGGGGATTGGGCGCGCCGGCGACGTCGCTTGCGATCTTCTTTAAATCGA
>JASHQO010000369.1 GCA_030039105.1 Xanthobacteraceae bacterium | reverse complement strand
TCATCGCCGACGCCGACGAGATTAACGTCATCCTCAACGACGGCACCAAGCTGCCGGCGCAGTTGGTCGGCAAGGACACCAAGGCCGACCTGGCGCTACTGCGCGTGCACTCCGACAAGCCGCTCAAGGCGGTGGCGTTCGGCGATTCCGACAAGCTGCGGCTCGGCGAATGGGTGATCGCGATCGGCAATCCGTTCAGCCTCGGCGGCACGGTGACCGCCGGCATCGTCTCGGCGCGCAACCGCGATATCCAGTCGGGCCCCTACGACAATTACATTCAGACCGACGCCGCCATCAATCGCGGCAATTCCGGCGGCCCGCTGTTCAACCTCAACGGCGAAGTCATCGGCGTCAACACGGCGATCATCTCGCCGTCCGGCGGCTCGATCGGCATCGGCTTTGCGGTGCCCTCCAACACCGCCATGCCGGTGATCTATCAACTGCGCGATTTCGGCGAGATGCGCCGCGGCTGGCTCGGCGTGCGTATCCAGCAGGTCACCGACGACATCGCCGAAAGCCTGAGCATCAAGCCGCCGCGCGGCGCGCTGGTCGCCGGCGTCGACGACAAGGGGCCGGCCAAGCCTGCCGGCATCGAGCCCGGCGACGTCGTCGTCAAATTCGACGGCCACGACGTGAAGGAAATGCGCGACCTGCCGCGCATCGTCGCCGATACCGCGGTCGGCAAGACCGTCGACGTCGTCATCATCCGCAAGGGCAAGGAAGAGACCCATCAGGTCCAGGTCGGCCGATTGGCGGACACCGACAAGGACAAGATCGCCTCCAACGATCCCAAGGCGAGCCCGCCGGACCAGAAATCGGTGGTGCAGAAGACGCTCGGCCTCGAACTATCGAACCTCAGTGACGATCTGCGCAAGAAGTACAAGATCCGCGACACCATCAAGGGCGTCGTCATCACCGGCGTCGATCCGAGCGTCGACACCTCGCAGCCCGACAAGCATCTGTCGCCCGGCGACGTCATCGTCGAGGTGCAGTACGAAGCGGTCGGTAATCCGGCGGCGGTGCAGTCGCGGATCGATCAGCTCAAGTCGCAGGGCAAGAAGGTCGCGGTGCTGCTGGTGTCCAACGGCAACGGCGAGACGCGGTTCGTGGCGCTGAGCCTGCAATAAGCCGTAGCCCGCATGAGCGGCGCGATATGCGGGATAAGCCGCGAGGCCGTTCCCGGATGTCGCTTACGCTCGTCCGGGCTACATTATTATGTCAATCCAGCACATGGCTCACCGCCCCGTCGGCGAGCTTCGGCTCGAACCACGTCGACTTCGGCGGCATGATGGCGCCGGCGTCGGCGACCGCCATCAGGTCGCTCATCTGCGTCGGATAGAGCGCGAAGGCGACGGCGAACGCGCCTGACGACACCAGGCGCTCCAGCTCCTCGAGCCCGCGGCCGCCGCCGACGAAGTCGATGCGCGTGTCGGTGCGCGGATCGGTGACGCCGAACAGCGGCACGATGATGTTGCGGGTGAGGAGCGTGATCGGCAGCCGCTCGACCGGATCGGCTGATTTTTGCGCTTTGGCCAGGGCATCGTCGTTGAGCGCCAAACGATGCCAGCGCCCGGCCAGAAACATGCCGACCTCGCCGGGCGCGGCCGGCCGCACCGGCCGATCGCTCGGCGTAACCGTGTAGGTCTTGCGCAACAGGGCCAGCAGCGCGTCGGGCGCATGTCCGTTCAAATCGCGCAGCACGCGATTGTAGTCGAGGATCGTCATCTCGTTCTGCGGAAACATCACGGTGAGGAAATAGCCATGCGCGCCGTTGCCGCCGCGCGCCTTGGCGACGCGAGCGGCCGCCGCCGAGCGGTGATGGCCGTCGGCGATATAGAGGGCGGGCAGGGCGTCGACCGCCTGCGTCAAAGCCGCGATCGTGGCGTCGTCGTCGATCACCCAGAGCTGATGGCGCACGCCGTCGTCGGCGGTAACGTCGAAGGCCGGCGCGCCGGATGCGGCGCGCGCCAGCAGCGCGTCGATCTGCGGCGCGGTCGGATAACCGAGCATGACCGGGCCGGTCTGGGCGTTGACCGCCTCGATCTGGCGCACGCGGTCATCTTCCTTCGCGGGCGTGGTGTGCTCGTGGCGGCGGATGCGGTTTGAGGCGTAGTCGGCGAGCGACGCGACCGCGGCCAGGCCGGTCTCGACGCGGCCGCGCCAGGTCAGGCGATAGACGTAGTAGCTCGGCTTGGCGTCGCGGATCAGCACGCCGGCGGCGATCATGGCTTTCAGATTGTCGGCAGATTTAGCATAGACCGCGCGGTCGTACGGGTCGGTCGCCGCAGCAAGATCGATCTCGGCCTTGGAGACGTGCAGAAAGCTCCACGTCTTGCCCTTGGCGCGCTCGCGCGCTTCGGCGCTGGAGAGCACGTCATAAGGCGGCGCCAGCACCTCGGCGGCGCGTCCCGGCGCCGGTCGCAACGCGCGGAAGGGTTTGATCAGGGTCACGGAGTATTCCAAATCGGCTGCAAGACCATAAATCAAGCAACCGGCGTAAATGTGATCTGATATTGAGGGTAGGTGTCCTTGAGGGCATTCATAGCTTTGTACCAAGTTGACCCGCCCCATTGGTTTGAGAAGGCAAAGGTCTTGCCATTGGTGTGAACCAATTCATCGTCGTCACAAAACCAGCGGTGCCCGTCGAAACTGCCTCCCCCTTGAGAAGCTTGATCGGCTGCGCGTTTACCGAAATCTGAGGCGTCAGATATCTTGCAAAGAAATCTACCGCTCGATCAAAGGTCAGCGTCGAGACCATCGAAGCATGGCGAATAGATTGAAGCTCCATGTGCTCCCCATCTTCGGTGCGCTTGAGTTCGACAACGACAAGCTTTCCATTTTTATCTATGGCGAGCAGATCGATTCTTCGCCGAGGTTCCTCCCAGTCTCCGAATTCCTCGTCAATTACAAGCGTGTCGGGCGCAATAACTTCGATGTGTTCGCGCAGAAGGCGTTGCAGGTCACGGCGCTCGTACACGCCGGCGTCGCTGAAGTGGTTTCGGAAAGGCGACTTATACCATTCGTTCCAAACTCGTAGATGGGCATACTCACAC
>JASHQO010000031.1 GCA_030039105.1 Xanthobacteraceae bacterium | reverse complement strand
CCCACGTCTTGCAGAATCGCGATCATGCGATCAATGACCTCATCGATCTGCGTTCCAACAGGAAATTCGATTGTCTGGCTTTTATCGCGCTCCCAATACCCTCTGCTATGCACGTGATAGCCTTCGATCTGGTACTTGCCGTCCTTCTCGTAGATCGACCACGGCGATGTCCCGCGCATAAATGCCGGCCAGCTCTTATCGCCCGTATACTTGAGCAGCACGGGCGGCCTTCGCGCATCTTCAACCGACGGTGGGACAAAGCGATTCTCTTTAGGAACTGTGTTCCGCATTGCGCGCCGTAGCGCTTCGGTATCAGCGACGGGAACGACCATCACCGGCTCAACCTCCATGTATACGGCGCGGCCCTGATTAACCGTGGTCGGAAGGTAGACGGTGCCTTTTTTCAAATATAGCTGGTACAGCATCTTGCACCCTAGAATTCGGTGATGATGATATTAACCGGGCGGACGTCGTCCTTCAGTGCGTTTGTGCGGACCGAATCGATAACCTTCTGATTGGCGTCGGTGATGCTTCCTTTGGGAACAATTATTTGTACAGCTCGATTGTCAATGTCGGTGCCGCGAATATTCTTTCCTGCCCAGTTAGCGCCTTCGAAATCCTGCACGTTTTCAACGTATTTGTTGAGCCTGTAAGTCAAGCTTACTTCATTCTGATAGGTCACAGCGTTGAGATCGATGGATTTGACGCTGGTAGCGACGCCGTTGGGAATCTTGTCGATGACTGGATAGTTGGATGGAAATGACTGGTCGCCATAAAGTTCATTGAACTTCTGCCCGCGCAATCCCCACCCCAGCTTCCATATCGGCGAAGGACCCGTGGCAGTGCCCGGGAAACCCGTACCTTTGGGCGTGCCCAGGAGACCCGCCGCAGCTAACACCGCGGCATTAAGAAGGTTGCGCGTTCCGACATATTCGGCCGGGTCGACGCGAGTGTAGAGATCGATGCTATTGAGAATTTTCTGCCGAATGTCAGGAGTGACCCCAGGCCGAAGGACTACACTCAGTTTCGCATTGAGGTCTTTGGCTGCAGATTGCCAACCGACATCCTCGAAATATCTTTTGATCTCAGATCGGATTACTTTTTCATCCTCTGGCGTCGCGTTGGCGAGCCATTCAGCGAAATCTTCGAGTTCGTCGATGCGTTTTGGCCCGGGCGGAAGTCGAACCCAATTCTGACCTGTGGCATCGGGGTGATGCGTCTGATCAATGTTTTGTGCCGTTCGTGGCGAGGATCTCCTATTCAGCGATAATAGGCATATCCTCCTATAGTGTCAATACGGAAGTGACAAAAATCTCCGGTTAAAAGATAGACTGTGGCCGCGCCAGTTCGTGACGGCGGGTTTGATTGCCGCCCAAAAGGCCTATATCCAGTTCGGCATGAAGCCCGTTTCCCCCCAGTCGTTGCCGGCCTCGATCGACGGCACCGTCGATCTCCTTGCCCAGGCCGACTATCTCTCCGACCGCTCCCTCGGCACCGTGCTGTTCCTGGCGCTCAAGATGGGGCGGCCGATTTTCCTCGAGGGCGAGGCCGGGGTCGGCAAGACCGAGATCGCCAAGGTGCTGTCGGAAACGCTCGGCCGCCGCCTGATCCGGCTGCAGTGCTACGAGGGCCTCGACGTCGCGGCCGCGGTGTACGAGTGGAATTACGCCGCGCAGATGATCGCCATTCGCGTCGCCGAGGCCGAGGGCGAGCACGACCGGCAAAAGCTCGAGCACGACGTGTTCTCCGAGCGCTTCCTGATCAAGCGCCCGCTCCTTCAGGCGCTCGAGCCGGACACCGCCGGCGCCCCGGTGCTGCTGATCGACGAGATCGACCGCACCGACGAGGCGTTCGAGGCGTTCCTGCTCGAAGTGTTGGCCGACTTCCAGATCACCATTCCGGAAATGGGCACGGTGAAGGCCGCGCAGCCGCCCGTCGTGGTCATCACCTCGAACCGCACCCGCGAAGTGCATGATGCGTTGAAGCGCCGCTGCCTCTATCACTGGGTCGGCTATCCGACCGCCGAGCGCGAGCTCGCCATCGTGCGCACCAAGGTGCCGGGCGTCGGCAAGAAATTGTCCGAGCAGGTGGTGGCGTTCGTGCAGGCGCTGCGCAAGCAGGATTTGTTCAAGTCGCCGGGCGTCGCCGAGACGCTGGACTGGGCCGCGGCACTGTCCGAGCTTGACGTGGTCGCGCTCGATCCCGCGACCGTTTCCGACACCCTCGGCGTGCTGCTCAAATACCAGGACGACATCGCCAAGCTCGAAGGCTCCAAGGTCAAGGAGCTGCTCGACGAGGTGAAGTCGGATTTGAGGGCGGCGGAATAACCTTCCCCTCGACCTTAGGGAGAGGATAGGCGCGCGCAGCGCGCCAGGTGAGGGGCCGGGGTGGTGCAGGAGAATCTCAGGAGCTATGACCGATAGGCCCGAACCGCCTCACCCCGTCCCTCCCCCCTCCGGGGGGAGTGGGCAGTCCGGCCGGCTCGCCGAGAATATCCTCTACTTCGCCCGCGCGCTGCGCGCCGCCGGCATTCCGGTCGGGCCGGGCGCGGTGCTCGATGCGCTCGAAGCGGTGAAGGCCGCGGGGGTCGGCACCCGCGACGATTTTTATTGGACCCTGCACGCGGTGTTCGTGAAGCGGCACGAGCATTCGGTGCTGTTCGACCAGGCGTTTCGGATTTTCTTCCGCCGCCGCGGCTATGTCGATCAGCTCCTCGCGATGATGCTGCCGCAGGCGCCCTCGGCGCCGCCGCAGCCGCCGCAAGCCGGCGCCACGCGCGTGCATGAGGCGCTGTTCTCCGGCCTCGACGACAAGCTGAAAAAGGAGCGCGAGGTCGAGCTCGACACCCGCATGACGGTGTCGGATCGCGAAATCCTGCAGCGCAAGGATTTTGCCCAGATGACCTCTGCGGAGATCGCCGCGGCCAAGGCGGCGATGAAGAAGCTGGTGCTGCCGCTCGCCGCGGTGCGCACCCGGCGGCTGGCGCCGCATCGGCGCGGCCGTCTCATCGACCTGCGCCGCACCTTGCGCGCGAGCCTCAAAGGCGGCGGCGATTACATCGATCTGCGCTTCATCGGCCCCAAGACCAAGCCGCCGCCGATCGTGGCATTGCTCGATATTTCCGGCTCGATGAGTCAATACAGCCGCATCTTCCTGCATTTCCTCCACGACCTCACCGACGCGCGAAAGCGCGTCTCGACGTTCCTGTTCGGCACCCGGCTCACCAACGTCACCCGCGCGCTGCGCGAGCGCGATCCGGACGATGCGCTGGCGGCCTGCTCGGCCAGCGTGCCGGACTGGTCCGGCGGCACCCGCATCGCCTCGTCGCTGCACGCCTTCAACAGGCTTTGGGCGCGCCGGGTGCTGACCCAGGGTGCCATCGTGCTCTTGATCACCGACGGGCTCGAACGCGACGCCGACGATTCGCTCGCCTTCGAGATCGACCGGCTGCATCGCTCCTGCCGCCGGCTGGTCTGGCTCAATCCGCTGCTGCGCTTCGAAGGCTTTGAGGCCCGCGCCCGCGGCATCAAGACCATGCTGCCGCGCGTCGACGAATTCCGCCCGATCCACAACCTCGAATCCATGGCCGGCCTCGTTGCCGCGCTCCGGCATGGCGGCGATGCGGCGGGCAACCCGAAAAGATGGATGCAGAAGGTGGCATGATGCGCTATATTCTGTTGGATATAGCGAGTTGAATGCCGGGATCGCGGATGGTTGAAAGGGTGAATGGCGAATAACGGCGGCAAAGCCTATCTTACCCTCTTCGCCACTCGCTATTCGCGCTTTGGACCGACGGAGACCTTAGACATGCTCACAACCGATAACGACATTCTCAAAGCCGCCGAGGACTGGCGCAAGCAGGGCCGGGACGTGGCGCTCGCCACCGTGGTCGAGACCTGGGGCTCGGCGCCGCGGCCGGTCGGCTCCAACCTGGTGATCGACGAGGCGGGCAATTTCCTCGGCTCGGTGTCCGGCGGCTGCGTCGAAGGCGCCGTGGTCACCGAGGCGATGGACGTGATCGAAAGCGGCAAGCCGAAAATGCTGGAATTCGGCGTCGCCGACGAGACCGCCTGGAAGGTGGGGCTGTCTTGCGGCGGCACCATCCGGGTGTTTGTGGAGAAGGTTGAATAGGGCAGGGGCGAATGGCGAAATAGCGGATGGAGTAGTTTCCCTGTTCGCCATTCGCCGCCCGGCATTCGCGATTTGACATGAAGCTCGACATCCTCGCCACCCTTAACGCCGAGCGCGAAGCGCGCCGCGCCGCCATTCTCGTTACCGACGTGGCGAGCGGCAGGCAGCGCCTGGTGAAAGCCGCCGACGCAGCCAAGGATCCGCTACGCGCGGTGCTCGTCGACCATCTGCGCACCGGCAAGAGCGGCATGGAGGAGACCGCGGATGGCCGCGTCTTCCTCACCGTCTATGTGCCGGCGCCGCAGCTCGTCATCACCGGCGCCGTGCACATCAGCCAGGCACTGGCGCCGATCGGCAAGATGCTCGGCTACGACGTCACCATCGTCGATCCGCGCACCGCGTTCGCGTCGCCGGAGCGCTTTCCCGACGTGAAGGTGATCGCGGAGTGGCCGGACACGGCGCTGCCGCCGCTCAACGTCGACCGCTACACCGCGTTCGTGGCGTTGACCCACGATCCGAAGATCGACGATCCGGCGCTGGCCCATGCGCTCAAGCGCAACTGCTTCTATATCGGCGCGCTCGGCTCGCGCAAAACCCACGGCCGCCGCGTCGAGCGGCTCAAGCAGCAAGGCTTCGCCGAGGCCGACATCGCGCGCATCGCCGCGCCGATCGGGCTCGACATCGGCGCCGTATCGCCGGCCGAGATCGCCGTCGCGATCATGGCGCAGATCACCGAAAAGCTGCGGGCGGAGGCGGACGAAGAGCCCGCCATCAAGGCTGCGTCATGAAATTCGGGGCGATCGCGCCGAAGGATGCCCGCGGCGCCACCGCCGTGCACACCATCCGCCAGGGTTCGCTGGTGCTCAAGAAGGGCACGCTGATCGGCCCCGCCGAGATCGCCGCGCTCGAGGAAGCCGGCATCAAGGACATCGTGGTGGCGCAACTCGAGCCGGATGATGTGTCCGAAGACGTCGCCGCGGCGGAAATAGCGAAAAAAATCGCCGGCGCTGGCGTGCATATCGACCGCGCCTTCACCGGCCGCGCCAATTTGTTCGCGCAAGCGGCCGGCGTGCTCGTCGTCGACAAGGACGCCATCGACAAGCTCAACCGGGTCGACGAGGCGATCACCTTTGCGACGCTGCCGGCCTTCAAGCCGGTGGTCGCCGGCGAGATGATCGCCACGGTGAAGATCATTCCGTTCGCGGTGGCCAAAGCGGCGCGCGACGCGGCGCTTGCTGGCATAAAGGCGCCGCTGCTTCGTGTTGCACCCTATCGCATCCACAAGGTCGGCGTGGTGTCGACGGTGCTGCCGGGGCTCGCCGCGAAAGTCATCGAAAAGACCTTGAAGATCACCGCCGATCGGCTGGCGCCCGCCGGCGCCGCCATCGTCGCCGAGCGGCGCGTGCCGCACGACCGCGCCGCACTGGCGCGCGCGCTCGATGAAGTGCTCAAGGCCGGCGCCGAGATGGCCATCGTGTTCGGCGCCTCCGCCATCGCCGACCGCCGCGACGTCATCCCCACGGCGCTGGAATCGATCGGCGGCAAGGTCGAGCATTTCGGCATGCCGGTCGATCCCGGCAATCTGATGATGATCGGCGACGCCCGCGGTCATCCGGTGCTCGGCGCGCCGGGCTGCGCGCGCAGCCCCAAGGAAAATGGATTCGACTGGGTGCTGATGCGGCTCCTCGCCGGGCTGCCGGTGCCGCGCGAGGACATTACCGGCCTCGGCGTTGGCGGCTTGTTGATGGAGATCGTGACGCGGCCGCAGCCGCGCGAGGAGGCGGCAAAGCCCGGTCGTGCCATCGCCGCCGTCGTGCTCGGCGCCGGCAAATCGAGCCGCATGGGCGGCCCGAACAAGCTGTTGGCGGAGATCAACGGCAAGCCGCTGGTGCGCATCGTCACCGAGGCGGCGCTGGCCTCGCAAGCGCGACCCGTGGTCGTCGTCACCGGCCATCAGCGCGACCGGGTCGAGGCGGCGCTCCAAGGCCTGCCGGTCAAACTCACCCACAATCCACACTACGCCGACGGGCTGGGCACCTCGCTGAAGGCCGGCATCGCCGCGCTGCCGGCGGCGGCCGACGGCGCCATCGTCTGTCTCGGCGACATGCCGCAAGTCGACGCCGCGCTGATCGACCGCCTGATCGGCGCCTTCGATCCGGAAAAGGGCGCGCTCGTCGTCATCCCGACCATCGACGGCAAGCGCGGCAATCCGGTGGTGTGGTCGCGCCGCTTCTTCGGCGACCTTATGGGCGTGGAAGGCGACGTCGGCGCCCGCCACCTGATCGGCCGCTATGCCGAGGCGGTGGCCGAAGTGCCGCTGACCGGCGCCGCTGCGCTCACCGACGTCGATACGCCGGAAGCGCTCGAAGCGGTCAAGAAGGAATTGGAGCGGACGTAAAATTTTTCCTCCCCTGCGGCAGCGGGGAGAAGGTCATTTCCGCCCGGACATGATTGCGCCGCTCTTGACGTGGTGGAACAGCGCGCGCGGAAATGCGGCTGCGGTGCCGAGGAGCGCCAAGACACAGCCGGTCACAATGTCCTCGATGCGCTCGAGCGGAAGCTGGCCGAGCCCTTGCGAGTTGAATTGGGCGAGGTCGAACGCCAGCAGCACCAGCAGCGCGATCAGCGCGGTGTGCAGCCAATAGCGTTGCGTCAGATGATGGGGAATGAGCGGAGCGATGATCAGGATAGCGGCGCAGTTGACCGCCCTGGAATGGATGACCGCCGCGATGGCCCAGGCTGCGCCGACCCCGGCCAAGGTGCCGGCGATGCGTTGCACGATGCGCATGGCGCTCGAGCGAACGTCGGGCTGCATCACGACCAGGATCGTGATCACGATCCAGTAGCCGTGCTGCTCGCCGAGCCGGTCGCCGATCCACATGCCGAGCGTCGCCGCGGCGGCAAACGCCACGGCGAAGCGGATCCAGCCGCCGCGGCTCGACGGCTTTTGCAACGGAATCTGCGGCAATAGCGGCAACGCGCCGAACAGCCGATGGTCGATGCTGCGGGTCAGTGCGTTCAGCAGCACCGCGCCGCCGAGATAGAGCAGCAGCACCGTGTCGAACGATGGGATGGCGGCCGCCACCACGAAGGCAATGCCGCCGTGGCGCCCGACGATCACCGGCTCGCGGCCGCCGGCCGCGGCGAAGCCGATCGTGAGCGTCAGCCCGATCAAGAGCGGCCAGTAAAAGGCCGGCATTTTGCCCGACAGATAGCCGGCGCACCCCGCCACCGCGATCGCGGTCGCGGCCATGAGCAAAAGCCGCAATCGCCGCGGCAGCGTGCCGTCGTTGTCGGCGAATGACAACAGCATGCCGAGCACCGCGGCGGTCACGGTCGGCTGCAGATTGCCGGTGACGACGCCGACGATGACAGGGACGCCGATATTGGCCAGGAACAGCGCGCCGCGCCGGATCGCTGCGCCGTCAATGCCGTCGAGCGTCATGGACCCGATCTTACCCATGTTTCGTTGACGAGTTCGTCGCGCGCCGGTTCCTCCGCATCGTGACCGGTAGGCGCCGGCTGGCAAAGGCCGGGAAAATTCACCGTCTGGAAACCGTTCCCCGCTAGCGTCGCGTCAGTCCTTTGAGGGGAGGGCTTCATGTCCGGGTTGAAGCGCAAATCCGCGCTTGCCGTCGTCGCTGCGGCGGCATTGCTCGCCGGCATCGGCGCCGCCGCAGCGGCCGGCGCTTTCGCCGTCGGTGCCTGCGGCGCCTATGGCTACGGCTTCGATTTTCGCCACGTCGCCGATGCCCGCGCCGCGGCGATGAAGAAGTGCACCGGCGCCGACTGCAAGGTCGTCGGCGACATGCACAAGGGCTGCGCCGCCATGGCGATCGACGCCAAGAACCCGTGCGGCTCGTACGGCTGGGCCATCGAGTCCCATCTCGGCAAAGCCGAGAACGCCTCGATGCGCCGCTGCTACGATTTCGGCGGCCACGACTGCGTGGTGCGCGCCTGGGCCTGCGACGAGAAGGGCTAGGCTACGGCTCATCGCGTGACGTCGATGTGCGCCAGGATCGGCGCCCATTTTTGCTGCTCGCGCTGGATGAAGGCGAGGGTTTCCTCCGGCGACATCGCCACGTGATCGCGGCCGAGCTGCGCCAGCCGCTTCTCCACCTCCGGATCGGCCAGCGCCTTGTTCAGATCGGCGTTGACCTTGCGGACGACGTCGCCGGGCGTGCCGAGCGGCGCCAACAGCGTCTGCCAGCCCTCGGACTCGAAGCCGGGCAGCGTCTCCGCGACGGTCGGGATGTCGGGCAGCAGCGTCATGCGCTTGGGCGCCGCCACCGCGAGCGGGATGGCGCTGTTCGCCGCGATGGCGCCGGCCACGCCCGAATAGGAGTCGAAGGCGAGCGCGACGCGCCTGCCCATCATGTCGTTGAGCACCTGCGGCGTGCCGCCCGAATAGGGCACCATCAACAGCTTGATGTCGGCGCGGACCTGCAGCAGCTCGCCGGTCAGGTGCGTGAGCCGGCCCGGCCCGTTGGTGCCGTAGGCAAGCTCACCCGGCCGTTTCTTGGCGAGCGCGATCAGCTCCGGCAGCGTCTTGGCTTCGAGCCACGGCGCCGCGGTGATGAACATCGGCGCGCCGCCGAGGCTGCCGACCGCAATGAAGTCGCGCGGCACGATGACCGGAAGATTATCCGCGGTGCCGGGCAGGGTGACGAAGTCCGACAGCGCAAACATGCCGAAGGTGTAGCCGTCGGCAGCGGCCGACGACACCGCGCGCACCGCGATGGCGCCGCCGGCGCCGGGCTGAT
>JASHQO010000368.1 GCA_030039105.1 Xanthobacteraceae bacterium | reverse complement strand
GACGCGGATTCGGAAAATCGCGCCCATCTCAAGGCCGCCGGCGTCAATGTCATCGACCGCATTCTCGGCAAGGGCAGCATTCCGCACAACAAGTTCATGGTTCTGAGCCAGAGCAATGCGCCGGTCGCTGTGCTGACCGGCTCGACCAACTGGACCAGCACCGGGCTGTGCACGCAGACCAACAATGCCCTGGTCATCGAATCGCCGGTGGTCGCCAAACGCTACATGGACTACTGGACCACGCTCGAGGCCGACTGCGATGCCGCCCACGGCGACCGGAAGAAGCTGCAATCGCCGACGCAGCGCACCTGGGACCACAAGAACAATGACGGTTCGATCAGCACGCCGATCGCGCTCGGCAACGGCGTCACCATCGAACCGATGTTCTCGCCCAACACCAATCATCCGCTGAGAAGTCCGCCAGCGGAGAAGCCCAACGACATGGAGCGGATTTTCGATCTGATCAACGGCGCCAAGCAGGCGGTGTTGTTCCTCGCCTTCGATCCCGGCAATAATTCGATCCTCGATGCCGCCGGCGCGGCGCTCGCGAAAAATCCGGACCTATTCGTGCGCGGCGCACTGACCAGCTCGCAACGCGCCAGCAATTTCTCGGCCGCGCTGCATCAGGGCGGCGAGGCCGACCAAGGCGAAGACGGCAGCGGCGCGCATCAGGGCGTTGCCGTCGTGGGCGAGCTCGGCGCGCCGAGAAAGAAGGGCGCCAAGGCGCCGAAATCGAAGGCGCCCAAGAACAAGCGGACCAGCGCGCCGATCGATTACCGCGCCATCCCGGCCGGCAGCGTCAGCCCGGGCGACGCCTTCGGCCAATGGGAAGCGGAGCTGCAGAAATACGGCTTTGCCGTCATTCACAACAAGATCGTGGTGATCGATCCGTTCAGCGACAATTGCACCGTGGTCACCGGCTCGCACAATCTCGGCTTCCGCGCCTCGTCCAACAACGACGAGAACCTGGTCATCGTCCGCGGCCACCGCGGCCTCGCCGAGGCTTACGCTTGCCACGTGCTCGATATCTACGATCATTACGCGTGGCGCTATTGGCTCAAGACCGACCCGAGCGTTTTCGGCAAGCCGCTCGAGGCCGACGATAAGTGGCAGGAGCGCTACATTCTTGGACCGCAGGTGAAGTCGCCGGAGATGCGCTTCTGGCTCGCCGCCGCCGGCGTGTCCGAGCAGCCGGCGCCGGGCGGCTCGTCGTCGACGAAACCGCCAGGAGGCGGCACGACCTCGACTGGCACCGGCGCCACGGCGCCGGCCAAAAAGAAGCCGACCAAGACAGTGCCGAAGCGGCCGGCTAAAGGCAAACGCAAGGCGCCGGCAAGGAAGAAACGACCGGCGCCGCGCAAGACCGGAAAGGTCAAAGCAGCGAAAAGGCCGGCGAAAAAGCGCAAGGCTGCAAGCCGGCCGAAAACCAGGCGCAAGAAATAGCAGCGCGGACAGCAAAAACCCCGCCTCGCGGCGGGGTTTTCACAGTCCCGGTCCCACTCAGATCGTCAGGCGGAGATCTTCGCCTCGTCGTCGGACGGTTCGCGCAGCACGTAGCCGCGGCCCCAGACCGTCTCGATATAGTTCTTGCCGCTCGATGCGTTGGCGAGCTTCTTGCGCAGCTTGCAAATGAAGACGTCGATGATCTTCAGCTCCGGCTCGTCCATGCCGCCGTAGAGATGATTGAGGAACATTTCCTTGGTCAGCGTCGTGCCCTTGCGCAGCGAAAGGAGCTCGAGCATCTGGTATTCCTTGCCGGTCAGATGCACGCGGGCCTGGCTGACCTCGACGGTCTTGGTGTCGAGATTGACGACCAGGTCGCCGGTCTGGATGACCGACTGGGCGTGACCCTTGGAGCGCCGCACGATGGCGTGGATGCGGGCGACCAGTTCGTCCTTGTGGAATGGCTTGGTCATGTAGTCGTCGGCGCCGAAGCCGAGACCGCGGACCTTGTCCTCGATGCCGGCCAGCCCCGAGAGGATCAGGATCGGCGTCTTGACCTTCGAAACGCGCAGGGACCGCAGCACTTCGAAGCCGGACATGTCCGGCAGGTTCAAGTCGAGGAGGATGATATCGTAGTCATAGATCTTGCCGAGATCGATGCCCTCTTCGCCAAGATCGGTGGTGTAGACGTTGAAGCTCTCGGATTTAAGCATCAACTCGATCGATTGCGCGGTGGCGCTATCGTCTTCAATCAGCAAAACGCGCATGCCAGTCCCCTTCCTCGCCGCGAGGGCTTAAGGTCGGCACGCCGCAGCGGCGGCCCCTGGAAAACACCTTGGGACAAACTGATTCGACACAGTAACGGCGCTATGGTTAACAAAACCTAATTCCCCGACGCAAGCATTCTCTGGGCAAATTCCGACGAATCGCCTTAAGATGTTGCATGACAGTGGTTTTCTCACCCAGTCGTCGCTCATGTATCAAATGAAGAATCGGAGCTAACCGACTCTGCCGACTCGCCCCTCCATGTGGGCGGGCGGGCCGCCTTGTTCCCAAGGACGATAACGAGATGATTAACGCCCCGGGTAAATACAGGGTTAATGCCAAGGCCTGCGGGGTAACCATTCTTGCAGGCCTGCGGCGCCGGGATGGCCGGCGATGAAGGCGCTCGCCGAGCAGATCAATGAGCTCGACGGCATCGAGATCTATGGCCGTGTCGTCGGCGTGCGCGGCTTGATGGTCGAAGTGTCGGGCCCGCTGCACGCCATGTCGGTCGGCGCCCGGGTGGTGATCGAGACCGCGGCCAAGACCATTCCCTGCGAGGTGGTCGGGTTCTCCGGCAGCAACGCGCTGCTGATGCCGTTCGCGCCGCTCGAAGGGGTGCGGCGCGGCTGCCGCGCGCTGGTCACGTCGGTGGCGGGCGCGGTGCGGCCGTCGGCCGGTTGGCTCGGCCGGGTGGTCAATGCGCTCGGCGAGCCGATCGACGGCAAAGGCCCGCTGTTGCTCGGGCCGTCGCCTTATGCCTTCAGGAATACGCCGCCGCTGGCCCATGCGCGCCGCCGGGTCGGCGCGCCGCTCGATCTCGGCGTGCGCGCCCTCAACACCTTCATCACCTGCTGCCGCGGCCAGCGCATGGGCATTTTCTCCGGCTCCGGCGTCGGCAAATCGGTGCTGTTGTCGATGCTGGCGCGCAACGTGGTGGCCGATGTCACGGTGATCGGGCTGATCGGCGAACGCGGCCGCGAGGTCCAGGAATTCCTGCAGGACGATCTCGGCGATGCCGGTCTCGCCCGTTCGGTCGTGGTGGTGTCGACCTCCGACGAGCCGGCTTTGATGCGCCGCCAAGCGGCGCATGTGACACTCGCCATCGCCGAATATTTCCGCGACGAAGGCAAGGACGTGCTGGTGCTGATGGACTCGGTGACACGCTTTGCCATGGCGCAGCGCGAGATTGGGCTTTCCGCCGGCGAGCCGCCGACCGCGAAGGGCTATACGCCGACCGTTTTCACCGAGCTGCCGCGGCTTTTGGAGCGCGCCGGGCCGGGCACCGAAGGGCAGGGCACGATCACCGGCATCTTCACCGTGCTGGTCGACGGCGACGACTATAACGAGCCGATCGCCGATGCCGTACGCGGCATCCTCGACGGCCATATCGTGATGGAGCGTGCCATCGCCGAGCGCGGCCGCTATCCGGCCATCAATATTCTCAAATCGGTGTCGCGGACCATGCCGAAGGCGGCGGATCAGGCCTATCTGCCGGTGCTGACCCGGGCCCGCTCGGTCATGGCGACCTATGCCGATATGGAAGAGCTGATCCGGCTCGGCGCCTACCGGATCGGAACCAGCCCGGAGGTCGACGAGGCCATCCGCCTGCACAAGCCGCTGGAGGACTTTCTCGCCCAAAGTAAGGAAGAAGCAACCAGCCTGGCCGATGGTTACCGCCGTTTGGACGAGATTTTGGCCGCTTCGGCAACGGAACGCTAACGATGTCACGCCACAATCGGGCCGATCAGTGGCGCCGCGCGCGGGGTTTGGCTTGGGCGGCGCCGTGGTGCTCACGGCTTCGGGGGAGTAGTAGTCGATGAAGTCCCGAGAGACCCTTATTCGCCTGAAGAAATTTCAGGTCGACGAGAAGCGGCGCAAGGTCGCCCAGATCGAGACCATGATCGCCGAGTTCGAGCGCATGGCCGGCGATCTGGAGCGCGAGATCAAGGTCGAGCAGGACCGCGCCGGAATTCACGATCCCGCGCATTTCGCCTATCCGACCTATGCCAAGGCTGCGATCGCGCGGCGCGAGAACCTTAAGCGCTCGGCCGACGAGCTGCGGACTCAGCTCGAGGACGCGAAGCTTGCTCTGGCCGAGGCCTTCGAGGATCTCAAAAAGGTCGAGCTGCTCGACGAGCGCGATCAGGCGCGCGAGCGCGAGGCGGAGAACTCGGCCGAGCAGGCCGAGCTCGACGATATCGCGCTGATGCGCATGCGCGGCGTCGCGCCGGCCTAAATCCGACCTGGCTGCCGGACCGTCTGCGCCGCCGCTGCAGCGGCTTTGGCGCGACCAAAAACCCTCCTTTCGCTCTCGACGAGTGGGCGGCTCCGCGGCGATAATCAGTCCGGGGTAAGGCGTCTCGGGGCCACGGGCATTCATGTTGATGCAGGCGGAACTCGTCTGGCTCATTGGAGCCGTCGCCAAGGGCGACGCGGCCGCGTTCGAACGGCTTTACGGCGCCACCCGGGCGAAACTCTACGGGGTCCTTCTCCGTATCTTGGGGAAGCCCGAATTGGCCGAAGAGGTCATGCAGGAGACCTATCTCAAGGTCTGGAAAATGGCAGACACGTTCGACCCGACACAGGCGAGCCCGATCACCTGGATGGTGGCGATGGCGCGCAACCGCGCCATCGATATCGTGCGCAAGCGCGGTGAAATTTCCATCGAAGAGGAGCCCGAAGCGCAGAATGTCGCGGCCGAGACGCCGCCGCCCTTGGCGCGCCGCGAGATGACCGAGGAACTCAAGCGGCTGCTCGCCTGCCTCGGCAAGCTCGATCCGGAAAAACAGCGCATTGTGCTGTTGGCTTATTACAGCGGCTGGAGCCGCGAGCAGCTTTCGACCAAGCTCGATATTCCGGTGAACACGATCAAGACATGGTTGCGTCGCAGCCTGCTCGAAATTCGCGAATGCATGGGAAAATAAGAAGACGATAGGACCACAGCCGTGATGTATGACGATGCCCAGGACGCGCTTGCCGCCGAATACGTGCTCGGAACGCTTTCCGCCGACGAGCGCGAGCACGCCGAGGCGTTGCTCACTCTCGACCCGGCGTTCGCCGCGTCGGTGCGGATGTGGGAGCGCCGGCTCGGCGAGCTCAACGTCATGGTGGAGGCGGTCGAGCCGCCGCCGCAGGTGTGGGACAAGATCAAGGCGGAGATCGGCGACGTATTGCAGCCGAGCCCAAGTGCGCCGCCGATCCTCGCCCCCGACGTCGGCGCGGTGACGCCGCCGCTGCCTGCTACCGATGCGGACGCGCCGAAGCCACAGGCCGAGAGCCAGTCGCCATCGCCCGCCGAAGCGCTGCCGTCGCCGCCGGCCGACGAGCCGGGTGAGGACGCTATCGCCATCCCATCCGCACCGGCGCCAGCCGGCGAATTGCCGGACGAGGTTTCGGACTCCATTACCGCCTCGCTGGCCAAATCGCTGGCCGAGCCGCCGGCGCCCGAGCGCAGCGAATGGAAGGCGCCGCCCGTGGTGCCGCCGATCGAGCCCCATGTCGAGCGCAGCGCCAATGTGGTGCTGCTGTCGCGCCGGGTCAGCCGCTGGCGCCGCATGACGGTGCTGCTGGGGGCCATCGCGGCGCTGCTGGCGATTTATGTCGGGCTCAATCAGTTCGCGCCCGGCCTGATCCCGTTCGGGCCGCACCCGGCGCCGCAGCTCGCCCAATCGCCAAGATCGGCACAACCGCAACAGCTCGGTGCACGCCTCGTCGCCGTGCTGCAGCAAGAGCCGACCGCGCCGGCATTCCTGCTTACCGTCGATCCGCAGACCCGCACCATGGTGGTGCGCCGGGTGTCCGCCACTGCCGAGCCGGGCCGCAGCTACGAGCTATGGCTGATCGCGGGCCAGTCCGCGCCGAGGTCGCTCGGCGTCATCGGCGCCGACGAGTTCACCCAGCGGCCGCTGCCGGGCGTCTTCGACGTCGCGACATTGCGCAACGCCACTTATGCGGTTTCGCTCGAGCCCGCGGGCGGCTCACCGAACGGCGTGCCGACCGGCCCCGTCCTGTTCACCGGCAAGATCGTCGAGTCGGTGCCGACCGCAGCGCCGACGCCCAAGACGTGATCGTGCAGCCAAAAAGTAACTGCCCGGCCAGGGGGATGGCCGGGCAGGGGGTGTGTCCAGCAGGGGGAGCCGGACAGGGGGATTTGCGGTTATCGGATGGTCGGCGGCTGGCCGCTGAGGGTGGTGGGCTGGCCGGACTTCACCAGTTGCGCGGTGCCGAGATCGAGATCGTTCAGATGGGCGAAAATGCCCACGACAGCGACGGCGGTCGCGCAGAGAAGACCAAGCACAATGATCTTCAGGTGGGTGCCGCGATCTGCGCCGTACATCGAATGGTTCATTGCAGCCTCCCCGTATTCTGCCCATGAGTCGCGGGGAACGGGTCAAACGGTTCACTCGAACCGGGGAAAAAGGGTTCACGCCAAGCAACCAACTAGGTACTGGAATTCGCCTGGAAAACGCGGCTTCACTCAACGGTGAAGGCCCGTGATAACGGTTGAACGGGCGCCCGGTTCCTGGTTTTGCCGGGGGCGGAGCAGAAGCAATGTCGCCTCCGAGGCGGCGCAGAGGAGGGTGTCAACGTGAGTGTGGTGTCCGAGCTTGCCCCGACAGGGGTCCTTCGTGCCGGGATCAATATGAGCAATTTCCTCCTGGTCACCGGAAAGACCGCGTCCGGCGACCCCCAGGGCGTGGCACCCGACATGGCCGCCGAGATCGCCCGGCGCCTCAATGTCCCGGTCGCCTATGTGAAATACGAGCGGCCGTCGATCCTGGCCGACGCCGCCGGCACCAATGCCTGGGATATCGGCCTCATCGGCGCCGAGCCGCAGCGGGCGGCCAAGATCACCTTCACGGCGGCCTATTGCGAGATCGAGGCCACCTACCTCGTGCCGCGGGGCTCGCCGCTGCAAAGCATCGCCGACGTGGATCGCGCCGGGGTGCGGATCACGGTCCGGCGCGGCGCCGCCTATGACCTCTGGCTCGAGCGCAACATCAAGCACGCCACCGTGCTGCGCTCGGACAGCGCCGACGGCCCGCTCAACCAGTTCGTCAATGAAAAGCTCGAGGCCTACGCGGCGCTCAAGCCGCAGCTTCTGACCGACATCGAGAAAATGCCAGGCAGCCGCATTCTGCCGGGCAATTTCATGACCGTGCAGCAGGCCATCGGCACCGCCAAGCCCAACGCCGCCGGCGCCGCATTTTTGAGCGAGTTCGTCGCAGAGGCGAAGCGCTCGGGCCTGGTGGCGCGGCTGATCGAGAAGCACAACGTCAAAGGCCTGTCGGTCGCGCCATGACGCTGTGCGATGGTTGAGCACAGCGAAAGCCATCGATCCGCCGGCAATGCCAGGGCCGTAGCGAACGGTCAGCCTTATTTCGGGACCGCGTACCATAGGGTCGCGTTGAACATATCAGTCCTGGCGAGGTCGGGTGTCGCCGACGGCGAAACGTCGTGGTCGATGACAAGCTGCATGGGCCCCGCCTTTACTATCGGCACTTCCGCCACGCCGTCGCCGTCTGTTGTAAAGCGGGGGATGTCCGCCTCCGGCACGACGGTGAGCCCATCGCCTCGCTCGATCTTGCCGCCGACGAGCGGTTTGCCGCGGAATAAGACGCGCAAACGCAATTTCTGCCCCGCCTTGACGGTTGGCGGATCCGACAAGGGAACGATCTCGAGTTCGTGGCCGAGGACCTTGTCCCATGGCGCGCCCGGCCCGGTCAGCGCCTTGCCGAACTTGACCGACCAGAGGCTTTCCGGCGCGTCGGGGACCTCGCGATTGGTCGCGTTGCGATAGCCGTCCGCGGTCTTGATCCAGTAGCCGTTGTCGTAGCGCACCGCCAGCAGCGTGTGGCCGTCATCGCGAAACGGTGTGGTTTCCACGACGAACCATTGGCGCTCACGCGTGGTGGTGAGCCCCTTGATCAGCGACTCCTGTCCGTCCTTGGTGATCACGAAAATGTCGATGATCTTGTCCGCCACCGTAGGCGGCCGATCGTACGGGTGTCCGTAGTTGACGACGGCACGCCGTGCGTTGGCCGGTCCCGTGAGCGTAATCCAGATGTCGTGCGCCGATGCGGCGGTGACGCCGAACAGGATACCCGAGGCCAGCGAAACCATGACGCGCGACGATGTCATTTGTGCACCACGTCGTTCGAGGCGACAGCGACCCCTGAAGTCGGAATTTGGTAAGTGAAGCCCGCCAGCACCGTCCAGCGCGCCACCGGGGCCGTGTAGATGTCGGAGGACGATGCGCCGACCACGGGGCCGGTCAGGTTGAACGCGAATTCGCTGAGAATGCTGCCGGGATACCAGATGGCCTCCGTGAATATCGTCCATCCGTTGGGCCAGGAATAATTCAGGCGTCCGGTGACACGTTGGTACGCCGAGGCGGTCAACGCGCCATCCTGGGTCATGTTCTGGTGACCGACGAAGGAAACGAATGCCGATCCCGACAGTCGTTCGCCATTGCGCGTCGCAACGCTGTAGTCGATCCCGATGTTGGACGTGTAAAGCGGCACGTTCGGCACGTAGTACGACGGTGCGCTGTTGAGGAGCCGCGCGACGACTTGGCCGTAGTTGGCGAAGATCGAAACGTTGTTTTGCGCATTGCTCATGACGTAGTAGCGGGCGTCGAGGTCGTAACCCTCGCGCACCGCCGCTCCGAGAAACGTCTCCGGCAAGCCCGGCGCCGCCTGGAATGCCTCGTTTTGCGAGTGGGTCGTATAGACATCGGCGTGAAACACGAATTGGCCGATGTTCAGGTGCGTGCCGACCTCTTGGCTTTGAATCTTGAAGGGCTGGATGGTCGGGTTGCCAAGCAGTTCGGTCGCGGCGTCTATACTGCGGAATCCCTCGCCGTAGTTCGCGTAGAAATCCCACCACTTGACGGGGATCAACGTGACGCCCGCCTTCGGGCTCCAGATGCCCGGAGAGATGTTCGTCGAGTTGCTGGGCGTGAGGTTGTCCGTCACGTTGTAAAAGAACTGGTCGAAACGCTCGGCACCGGTCAGTTTCAGCCAGGGGACCGGCTTCCACTGCACTTGGGCGTAAGGTCCGACGTCTGTCTCCGTATCGCCTATGCTCTCGGCCAGTGGGCCGTTGACGATCCGGGCCGTGGTCGGGGCCTGAAAGGCGTCGATGAAATCGGTGCGCCATTGCGTGCCGACAAGGAGCTGCCACCCGGTGCCATCCCCCGTCTCATCGGTCCAGACCTTACGGACGCGTCCGCCAACCGTATAGCGTTCGTCTTGCTGCCAGCGCTGCGGCGCAGCGGGCGTGAAATCGGCGAAGCGGTTGAAAATATCATGGTTGGTGAACACCATGGCGGTGAAGTTCTGGTCGGCAGGGCCGGATGTGTAGTTTGCCGTCAGGTTCTCGTAGTACTTGTTGCCGCCATCCGTCGGATCGACGGCAGCGCGGGGTGAAAGCGCGCCCGACGCGACCGCATCGCGATTGATATAACCCGGCGCACCGAAGGTCGTGCCATAGGCTTGGCCGCGTATCGACAGCGTGCCGTCGCCAAGTTGCGTCGTTATCTTGTTGAACGAATTGTAATCGTTGACGAAGCTGTTATCGCGATAACCGTCGGTGTGATAACCCTGCTCGACGAAAAACGGCTGGTAATTGCCGCTCTCGCTGCTGTAGGTCGCAACCGCCCGCGCGGTGCCGTACGAGCCGCCTGATCCGCCGATGCTGGCGAACGGCTCCGAATTTTTGGTCGTGATGGTTACGCAACCGCCGAGGTTGGAATCTCCGCACTCGACGTTGAAAGGTCCGCGGACCACCTCGATGAGCCGCACCGTCTCCGGCAACAGGATGTTGAGGTCCGCATAGTTTGGCGTGTGGATCGAGGAGATATCATTCACCGGCACGCCGTCGACGTAATAGGCGATGTCACGACCGTGCTCTGCGTTGGTGTAGCCGCGCAACGAGAGGCCGTAGCCAATGGCGCCTTGTCCGTAGTTGGCGACCTCGAAGCCGGTCAGCGGTCGGAAGATATCGCCGTAGCTTGCGATCGGCGTCTGTGCGAGTCGCTGCGCGTCAACCGTGCTGCTGCCGGCGGGAAGCGCCGCGGCGGCGGTGGACAGATCGCTCATGCTGACGCCGGTGCCGGTTGGTTGAGGCTGGGTCGTCGAGTCAGCCGGTGTGGGCGTTTGTCTGGCAGTTCCGGCGGCGGCGCGCTGCCTGTATTTCGTCTTTTTCGGAGCGGGTGCCCGAACGGTGATGGTTGGAACCGGACCTTCGGTCGTTGTCTGGTCCGTCGGTTGTTTCGCCGTTTCGGCTATCGCAGCGGCTTGGAATGCAAGAGCGGCGGTTGCGACTGAAATTGCAGACAAACGCAACAATATGAATACCCCCTTTGTCCTCAGGGGGAGACCCACTCCGACAAACGTCTCTATGCGTAACGACTCTCGTTGCTTCGCGATTTTATCGGTGTAGCAGCACTCCCCACGCCATTGCTGGTGACGCCCCATCCAGCAATTGCATCCTGCGCTTTACAGTATGATGATGTCAATAAAAGTGCATACTAAGTATGACGATTTATATAAAACATCTTACTAATGGATAAGGCTGTGGCACTTTTGCCACTCCCGTAGGCCTTGCGCCCCGGGAAACGCAGTCGACTCAAATGCTCGCCACCGTCTTCAGCCGCGCGCGCGGGTGAATTTCCGACTGCGCCATGACGCTGGTCTGGGCGCGGAAGCGTTCGACGATGCCGCGCACGAAGGGGCGGATGCCGGGCGAGGTGACCAGCACCGGCGCCTCGCCGTCCTTGGCCGCCTGCTCGAATTTTTCCCGTACCAGGCTGATAAACTCGGTGAGCTTCGACGGCTGCATGGCGAGGCTGCGGTCGTCGCCCTGGCCGACGATCGACTCGGCGAAGGCCTGCTCCCACTTGGCGGTGAGCGCGATGATCGGCAAGTGGCCGGCGGGCGAGGTGTACTGGGCGCAGAGCTGGCGGGCGAGGCGGGCGCGGACGTGTTCGGCCAGCATTGCCGGGTTGCGGGTCGCGCCAAGCCCGTCGGCAATGCCTTCGAGGATGGTGGCGAGATCGCGGATCGACACCCGCTCCGCCAGCAGGATCTGCAGCACGCGCTGGATGCCGGAGATGGTGATCGTCGACGGCACGATGTCCTTGACCAGCTCGCTCTGCTCCTTCGGCAGTTCCTTGATCAGCTTCTGCACCTCGCCGTAGGATAGGAGCTCCGACATGTTGGCTTTGATCAGCTCGGTGAGATGGGTGGCGAGCACGGTCGCGGCGTCGACCACGGTGTAGCCTTTGACGGAGGCTTCTTCCTTGAGCGCGGCGTCGATCCAGGTCGCCGGCAGGCCGAACGTCGGCTCGGTGGTGTGCACGCCGGGCAGCGTCACCTGATTGCCGGCGGGATCCATGACCATGTACTGGCCTTGCCACACCTTGCCGGTGCCGGCCTCGACCTCCTTGATCTTGATGACATAGGTGTTGGCGTCGAGCTGGACGTTGTCGAGGATGCGCACCGCCGGCATGACGAAGCCCATCTCGATGGCCAGCGACCGGCGCAGCGCCTTGATCTGCTCGGTCAGGCGGTCGGAGCCGTCCGGTGCGTTGACCAGCGGCAGCAGCGCATAGCCGAGCTCGATCTTGAGGTCGTCCATCTTCAACGCCGCCGACAGCGGCTCTTCGACCGGCGCGGCCTGGGTGGTCTCGGCCTTTTTGCTCTCGGCGGCGATCGCGTCCTTGTTGCGGCGATTGATCACGTAGGCGAGGCTGCCGGCGCCGCCGCCCAGCACCAGGAACGGGATCATCGGGATGCCGGGCAGAAGCGACATCACCAGCATGACCGCAGCCGACATGCCGAGCGCCTTCGGATAGCTGGAGAGCTGGCCGAGCAGCGCCTTGTCGGCGGCGCCGGTGATGCCCGCCTTCGATACCAAAAGGCCGGCGGCGGTCGAGACGATCAGCGCCGGCACCTGCGTCACCAGGCCGTCGCCGACGGTGAGCAGCGTATAGGTATGGGCGGCATCGGCGAACGTCATGCTCTGCTGCATGATGCCGATGATCATGCCGCCGATGACGTTGATGAACACGACCAACAGACCGGCAATGGCATCGCCGCGGACGAATTTCGAGGCGCCGTCCATGGCGCCGAAGAAGCCGGATTCGTCCTCCAACGCCTTGCGGCGCCGCCGCGCCTCCTTTTCGTCGATCAGGCCGGCATTGAGGTCGGCGTCGATCGCCATCTGC
>JASHQO010000367.1 GCA_030039105.1 Xanthobacteraceae bacterium | reverse complement strand
ATCCCAACGCACCCGCGGCGCCGCGATGTGCCATTCACCGCCGACTGCGTGCAACGCGCTCTCGCCCATGAAATGATTTTCATGCCGCTTGAAATAGGGCAGCACGTCGTCCCAACCCCAGCCGCTCAGTCCGAGCTGGCGCCAATGGTCGTAATCGGCAGCCTGGCCGCGCATATAGATCATGGCGTTGATCGACGACGAGCCGCCGATCACCTTGCCGCGCGGATAATTGAGGCTACGGCCGTTGAGGCCTTGCTCCGGCTCGGTCTTGAAGCACCAGTCGGAGCGCGGATTGCCGATGGCGAACAGATAGCCCACGGGAATGTGAAACCAGATCCAACTGTCGCGGCCGCCGGCTTCGAGAATGAGCACGCGCTTGCCGGCGTCGGCGGACAGCCGGTTGCCGAGGATGCAGCCGGCCGAGCCGGCGCCGGCGATGATGTAGTCGTAGTCGCCTTCGATTGTCTCGGCGCCCGCCATCAGTCTAAAGCTCCCTTGTCTGCGAAGGATAGTTCCGCGAAGGATAGCATGCTCGAAGCCGGCAGGTGACAGCGACACTTTGTGCGACAACGGCTGGCTTGTCCGGGCTTGGCCCCCGGACTATTGTCCGCCCGCGATCGGCGGCGCGCTGGGCGCGCGCCGTTTCTCAGCCCGGAACGACGGTTCCCCGAGACGGTCGCATCGATCTTGCGGATCACGTGATCGGCGCGCGGTCGTGCGCGCCGAAAAGCCGTTGGAGAACCGTCGTGCTCACTAGAAAAATCTTCCTGGCGGCCGTCGCCGCAACCGTCGCTATTGCCGCGTCTCCCTACGCCGCCAGCGCGCAGGATAAATCCATCACCGTCTTCGCTGCCGCTTCGATGAAGAACGCGCTCGACGACGTCGACGCTGCCTACACCAAGCAGAGCGGGGTCAAGGTCGTCGCCAGCTATGACGCGAGCTCAGCGTTGATGAAGCAGATCGAAGGCGGGGCGCCGGCGGATGTGTTCGTCTCTGCCGATCTGAAATGGATGGATTACGGGTCGCAGAAAAAACTGATCAAGGATGACACCCGGATCAATCTGCTCGGCAACAAGCTGGTGCTGATCGCGCCGAAGGATTCCAAGATCGACAACGTGAACATCGGCCCGGGCTTCGACCTCGCCAAGCTCGCCGGCGACGGACGTATCGCCACCGGCGACGTCAAGGCCGTTCCGGTCGGCATCTACGCTGAGGCTGCGCTGCGAAAACTCGGCGTCTGGTCGGCGGTCGAGCCGAAGATGGCGATGACTGCGAACGTCCGCGCCGCTCTTGTGCTGGTCGCGCGCGGCGAGGCGCCGCTCGGCATCGTTTACTCGACCGACGCCAAGGTCGAGCCCGGCGTGAAGGTCGTTGGCGTCTTCCCCGACGATTCCCACGATCCGATCATCTATCCGGTCGCCGCGACGGTGAATGCCAAGCCCGATGCGACGTCCTATCTGGCGTTCCTGCGCACGCAGGCGGCGAAAGCGATATTCGAATCCTATGGCTTCGCGGTTCTGGTAAAACCGACGTCGTGACGGGCTTTTCGGCAAACGCTCAGGACTGCCTTGCTCGACCTCACTCCCGCTGAATGGACGGCGGTTGCGCTGTCGCTCCGTATCGCGGTGGTAGCGACCGCGTTTGCGCTGCCGTTCGGCATCGCCATCGGCTGGCTGCTCGCCCGCACGGAATTCTGGGGCAAGACCGTCGTCGACGGTCTTGTTTTTTTGCCGCTGGTGCTGCCGCCGGTGGTGACCGGTTATCTGCTGCTGATCTGGTTCGGCCGCAGGGCGCCGATCGGCGCTTTTCTGGATCGTTACTTCGGCATCGTGTTTTCGTTCCGCTGGACCGGAGCGGCGCTGGCATGCGGCGTCATGGGCTTCCCGCTGATGGTGCGACCGATCCGGCTCGCGCTCGAGGCCATCGACCGCAAGCTTGAGGATGCCGCAGCGACGCTCGGCGCCAACCGGATGTGGGTATTCGTCACCGTTACTCTGCCGTTGGCGTTGCCTGGCATCGTCGCTGGCGTGGTGCTGTGCTTCGCCCGGGCGCTCGGCGAGTTCGGTGCCACCATCACCTTCGTGTCGAACATTCCAGGCGAGACGCAGACCATTTCGGCGGCGATCTACACCCTGACCCAGGTACCCGGCGGCGATGTGGCCGCGGGCCGGCTGGTCCTGATCGCTATCGCGCTGGCGTTTGCGGCGCTGATCGCCTCGGAATGGCTAGCCCGCCGCGCCGCCATCCGCTTCCACGGTGAATGACCGTGCTCGCCGTCGACGTGGAGAAGCAACTCGGCACGCTAAGGCTCGCCGTGCGCTTCAAGGCCGAAGGCGGCGCGACCGCGCTGTTCGGGGCGTCGGGCGCGGGCAAGACGTCGATCGTCAACATGATCGCTGGCCTGCTCACGCCGGACCGCGGCGCGATCGCCATAGACGATACCGTGCTGTTCGATTCCGCGCGCGGAATCAATATGCCGCCGTATCGACGCCGCATCGGTTATGTGTTCCAGGAGGGCCGGCTGTTCCCGCACTTGAGCGTGCGCCAGAACCTCGACTACGGCCGGCGCATGAGCGGTCGTCACCGCAATCCAAAAGAGTTTGAGCGCATCGTGGCGCTGCTCGATATCGGACGCCTGCTCGATCGCCGGCCACGCCTGTTGTCGGGTGGTGAGCGCCAGCGCGTCGCCGTCGGCCGTGCGCTGTTGCTGGAGCCGCGGATTCTCCTTCTTGACGAGCCGCTAGCGTCCCTCGACGTGGCCCACAAGCGCGAAATCCTGCCGTACCTCGTTCTCCTGCGCGACGATGCCGGAATCCCGATAGTGTATGTCAGCCACACAGCGGCCGAACTGCGCCGTATCGCCACCACCGTGGTGCGGCTCGATGCCGGGCTTGTCGTAGCGAGCGGCGGTCTCGAACTGCTCGACGATGCCAACGGCGACGGCTTGGACTGAATTTCGCTTCGCGGTTGGCGAAGCCCGCCACGAATATTCACGCGCTGTTGTCGCAAGCCGCAGGCGGCTATGGTCGCCGGTGAAATGACGACTGCTTCATCCCTGCCGGTGAAACATGCGACCGCATGGGGCGTGTTGTGCGGTACCGGAGCGGCGGTATGCTGGGCAATCGGCTTTGTCTCGGCGCGCCACGGCGTCCTGGTCGGCCTGTCGCCGCTCGTCATTGCGCTGCATCGCTTCTTTTGGGCCGGCTTGGCATTTTTCCCGCTCATCGCCACCGAGGGGTTTCGCAATCTCGGCGGCGTGGGCTGGGGTCGCGGCATCGCGCTGACGATTCTCGGCGCATTGCCGTTTTCGATCCTGAGCTACACCGGCTTCCTCTTGGTGCCGCTCGGCCACGGTGGTCTGATCCAGCCGGCGGTCGCCGCTGTCGCCGGCCTGTTCCTGTCGTGGCTGGTGCTCGGCGAGACTTTGCCGGTGCGCCGCATCGTCGGCGCGGCGGCGATCCTCGTCGGGCTCGCTGTGATCGGCGCCGAGGCGCTGCGCACCATGGGCCGCCAGGGTGTGCTGGGCGACCTCATCTTCGTCACCACCGGCTGCTCTTTCGCGATCTTCGGCATGCTGCTGCGGCAATGGCAGATCGCGGCGACGCGCGCGGTGGCGGCAACCAGCGTGGTGTCGCTTGCCGGCATCGCGATCCTGCCGTTCGTGTTCGACAATATGCGCGCCGCGGGGCTTTACGAGAACGCGCTGCAAGCCGCGCTGCAGGGCGTATTCGCCGGCCCTGGCGCGACGTTTCTATTTGCCCGCGCCGTTGTTCTGCTCGGGGCCGGGCGCGCGGTGCTGTTTACCGCGCTGGTTCCGGCGATCACGCTGCTGATGGGCTATGTCGCGCTCGGCGAAGTGCCGAGTGTGTCGCAACTGGTCGGTCTTGTCATCGTGGTAGTCGGCTTCCGCCTCACCCAGAAAAACTAATTCTCCGGTCCGGCATATTTGCCGGCGGTGTGCGGAAACATCGACTTCACGATCTTGAACCGCGAAATGTCGACGGTGGCGTCCATATGCAGGAAGATCGCGGCGTCCCGGAAAATCTTCTCCACGCCGAAATCGAGCATGACGCCGTTGCCGCCGTGCAACTCAAGTGCGTGCTGCGCTACTTTGAGGATTTCCTCGGAGGCGAACACTTTGGCCATGTTGCAAAGGGTGTCGGCGTCCGATGCGTTCTCGTCCACGGCGCGAGACGCGCGATTGAGCAGCGCCCGCACCGCTTCGATTCGGGTCGCCATGTCGGCGAGCCGTAGCGCCACCGCCTGATGCTTGATCAGGATGCGACCACCCTGGACGTAGTTCTGGGTGTAGTCGGCGGCCAACTCGAACGCGCGCACGCCGACACCGAGATTCTTCGCCGCCTGGATGATTTTTCCAGGGCGAAAATAGACCGCAGCCTTGCCGAGCGCGTCGCCTTCGACCAGCAGATGATCGGCTGGCACCCGCATGTCCTCGAACACCAGCTCGCCGTTGTTCATGAAGCGGCA